>NZ_JAQVHI010000062.1:0-4582 GCF_028696275.1 Lascolabacillus sp. | reverse complement strand
CGAACAGAGAAGTTAAGCCCAATAGCGCCGATGGTACTGCAGATTTTGTGGGAGAGTAGGTAGCCGCCGTTCTTTATAAATGTCCCGGTTGGATGAATTTCCAATCGGGATTTTTTTGTATAGATACGAAAAAAATACAGGAAGAAATATATAAATTTTCCTCCTGTAAGAATTATGACTAATAAGATAAGGTTGAAAAGATTAGTTTATGGGTTCTAGATACTGAGAATAACAGTATCCTTCTTCACCGTCATTATCACGTACCAGCCACCATTGATCATTAGTTTTGCTTATTAACGTAATAATATCTCCTTTTTCTGCTTTACCTACTATGGGTTGATCGGTTCCAGGACCTTGACGAATATTTAGCCTGCTTTCTCTGGTTACCACCTTTACTTTGTCGCCTGCGCTAATTTTACTTTTTACATTTAGTATTACATCATTATTTTTAAATTGTGGATCTATATGTTGATAAATTTCCCACAACTTGTTTTTGATACTTGCAGTTGCTACTTCACCCTCGATCCTTAAAACCTTACCAGTATCGTTAACAGATAAGTTATTATTAAGTGCAACGTCGACTAGTTCTTTGTATTTTTCAGTTAATGTCATATCATTATTAATTTATGGTTGCATTATTAATAATTTGTTGTGGATTCAAAGCATTAAGTTTTTCCATCAATACTGGAAGTTCCGATTGTTTGATTTCACCATTTATAGTAATTATACCATCCTGAACGGTAGCAGAAATTTTAGGATGATCTTTAAGCGCATCAGCTAGAGATGCATTAATAGCACTATCAAGTGCTGAGAAATCAGGTGCTGGTGGTATAACAACTATCTGGTTGATAACAGATACAACATTTTCTACTCCCGAAACAGCGCTTTCAGCGTATGCTCTTGTGGCCTCGTCTTGAACGGTTCCGGTAAGAGTAGCCACTTTATTTTGAACGGTTACCATTACTCCTGTTAAATCAGGATTTGCATTCAATGCTTCTTGAGCAGCTTGTTGGATGTCTGCATCATTAACATTGTTACATGATACTGCACCTAATCCTAGTGTGAGTATCAGAGTTAGAATTGATAATGAACGTAATAATTTCATAATTTCCAGTTTTTAGTTAATCATATTATTTGTTTTAATACGATATATATAAAACACTTACGCTTTTAAAAAAGTTTATAGAAATTATTACTATTACAACCGTTTCAGAATATTTTAGTGTATTTATGGCAATAAGGAGTACCTCCTTTATTTTCATAATACTCTTGATGATAATTTTCAGCTGACCAGAATGTTGAAGCAGGTTTAAGCATTGTAGCTACCCTATAACCCTTAGATGTGAGCAGGTTTATATATCTTTCTGCAATTGCTTTTTCTATAGAATTAGAATAGAATATACAAGAAAGATATTGTGGTCCGATATCTGGACCTTGTCCATTTGTTTGAGTGAAATCATGTGTTTCGAAAAACAATTTAATCATTTCTTCATAATTAGTTACCCTGGGGTCATAAACTACTTCAGTTGTTTCAAGATGTCCAGTATTTTTCTGACAAACCTGTTCATATGTTGGATTATCTACATGACCACCCATAAAACCAACGGTAGTTTCCTTAACTCCAGGTGCTTTCATAAAGAAATATTCAGTACCCCAAAAACAACCTGATGCAAAATAAGCAGTTACATCATTTTCTTCTCCTTCTGGAATAAATTTCATAGAGATAGAATTAACGCAGTGGCGAGTTTGTTTCGGAGTAAATCCTTCACCAAGAAAAACATGTCCCAGATGTGCACCACATGTATTACAAATAATTTCAGTGCGGCGTCCATCAGCATCTCTAACTCTTTTAACTGCTCCTTCAATCTCGTCATCAAAAGATGGCCATCCACAATGACCATCGAATTTATCTTCGGATCTATATAGTGGGGTATCGCATCTTTTACAAACATAGATACCTTTTTCGTTGTTATTTAGCAACTCTCCTGTAAATGGAACTTCAGTACCTTTGTAAATTATCACTCTTTCTTCTTCTGGAGTTAGTTTATTGAATTTCATAGTTGTTGCGTGATTTATTTGAACCATTTGTTTATCTTGCTTATTGTTTTGAGCACACATATTGAATAATACTATGCTTAAAATTATTATTGTAATATATATTTTTTTCATGCTCCTTAAATGTTATTAGTTTGTTGGATATTCTTGCATATCACAAATACTTAATAAAAGAAAACAGCTTTCTTTCTCTTAAATAATCCAGGTTTATATCATTGATATATGCCTCTTTTTCAAAGCTTATTTTCTTATAGGCCATAAGTCTGTCTTTATAAATAATTAATTTATACAACCATTCTAAAATGTACCAGATGTAAAACCCAACGATAAAAAGTTCAAACATCTGTCGCGTATGAATATATTCATGATTAATTGCGCGCTTATCTAAAGGGAAATATTGCCTTCGCGCAAATACAATTCCGAATAAATTAATAGCTTTAAATCTATTAAAAGGCAGATAATTTGAATATATAATTTTCATTAAGTCTTACTCTTTCAATTGCTTTCTTTAAAGTCAAAGGTAGAAACAATCTATAAATTTAGTACCTTTGCATACTTAAAAATCGATAAATAAATTATAATCAAAATGAATAAGGATTTTTCTTCTGATCTACCATACAAGGTTGCAGATATATCATTAGCAGAATTTGGACGTAAAGAGATAGAAATTGCAGAGCATGAAATGCCCGGCTTGATGGCTATTCGAAAGAAGTATACATCTGAAAAACCATTGAAAGGAGCTCGTATAATGGGATCACTTCATATGACTATACAGACTGCGGTTCTTATTGAAACTTTAGTTGAACTAGGAGCCGATGTACGCTGGGCTAGCTGTAATATTTTTTCTACACAAGACCATGCAGCCGCAGCTATTGCAGCAGCAGGTGTACCGGTTTTTGCTTGGAAAGGAGAAACTCTTGAAGAGTATTGGTGGTGTACGGAAATGGCTCTTAGATTTCCAGATGGTAAAGGACCAAATTTAATTGTTGATGATGGTGGTGATGCTTCTCTGCTAGTACATTTAGGTTATCAGGCCGAGAATGATTCTTCAGTTATTGAAAGAAAGGGAAGTAATCGTGAGGAGCAGATTATTCTTGATACTTTGAAGCGAATTTTGAGTGAAGATAATCTAAGATGGCATCGGACAATTGCAGAAATGAAAGGTATTTCTGAAGAAACTACAACTGGAGTACACAGACTTTATCAGATGATGGAAAAGGGTGAATTACTAGTTCCAGCAATTAATGTTAATGACTCTGTTACTAAATCAAAGTTTGATAATCTTTATGGTTGCCGTGAATCTCTTGCAGATGGTATCAAAAGAGCAACAGATGTGATGATAGCAGGAAAAGTTGTGGTGGTCCTTGGCTATGGTGATGTTGGTAAAGGTTGTGCACATTCTATGCGCTCTTATGGCGCAAGGGTTATTGTGACCGAAATAGATCCTATTTGCGCCCTTCAGGCAGCTATGGAAGGGTTTGAGGTTACAACAATGGAAGAAGCCGTTAAAGAGGGTAATATCTTCGTCACAACGACAGGTAATTGTGATGTTATCACAATAGAACATATGAAGCAGATGAAAGATCAGGCTATAGTATGTAATATTGGACACTTTGATAACGAGATTCAAGTTGATGCTTTAGTAAACTATCCAGGTATAGAACATATAAATATTAAACCTCAGGTTGACAAATATACTTTTCCCGAAGGAAATTCCCTGTTTCTACTTGCAGAAGGTAGATTAGTTAATCTTGGTTGTGCTACAGGTCACCCATCTTTTGTAATGAGTAATTCATTTTCAAATCAGACTTTAGCTCAAATTGAGCTTTGGAAAAATAACTATGAAGTTGGAGTATATCGTCTTCCAAAGCATCTGGATGAAGAAGTTGCCAGACTCCATCTGGAACAAATAGGGGTTAAATTAACTGTCTTAACAGAGAAACAGGCTAATTATATAGGTGTATCCGTTGATGGTCCATATAAGCCGGAACACTACAGGTATTGATACTCTTTTTTTAAAACTTATATTTAGTTTTATCTATTAGTAACAGTGTATGAATGTAAAAAATAAATTGTTTATATCTTTCTAATAATTAGACTACTAAATATTTTAAGTTAAAAAAAGAGCAATTTAAACGCGAAAAGGGTTGCAAATTAAAAATAAAGCTTTTATCTTTGCACTCGCTTTTGAAAGAAAGCATCAGGGCGATTCGCTAGCTCAGCAGGTAGAGCACATCCCTTTTAAGGATGGGGTCCTGGGTTCGAGCCCCAGGCGGATCACTGACAAGGGGCTGTTCCAAAAGGACAGCTCCTTTTTTAATTTTTTATGCTGCTATTTTCTGATTGTTGTTATTAATTGATGAGAAACTTTTAGAGTTGATCTCTATTTTTATAAAAAATAGAATAATATCTCCTTTTTGCCCATATTTCTCCAAAAAACAGAGTATTTCTTTATCGGCTAATCCCTTCAAGTGTAGTTTTCCGAGGTTAAACGCGATAGCGAAGATTGCAAAGTCCATCAAAACCT
>NZ_JAQVHI010000008.1:17754-71376 GCF_028696275.1 Lascolabacillus sp. | reverse complement strand
GCCGTATATAAGCGGATGATAAGCGGGAGATGGACAATTATCGATCAAAGGGGTTCCCTTTTTTATCGCTGCTCAGTACCCACCGGAAAGCGTTTATAAAGAGAAGTTTTTGAGTTGCATCTGTGAAAAAACTCTAATGCCTGCAGGGCAAATTCTACATGTGCTTTTTCAGCATGCTCAGTGTAATATACAAGTGCCTTGAACCTGGGTGATGTGGCATAATTTGCAGGGTACTCTTTTTGATCTTGTGCAATTATCTCAAGAGTGATAATCGAAAAGATAAACATAACAAACAGGATCTTGAGAATTAAGTTTTTCATAAAGAATAATGTTAGTGCTTTTAAATTCTTAATCAGTTAACTCTTATGTTTTTCGAAATGAATCATCTCAGATTGCAGATCATTTTCTGCTATGTAGTCGTTTATTACCTCCAGAAACTGTGCGCCAAAACGTGCTAGCTTCTTTTTGCCAAATCCATAAATTTTTAAAAGATCTTTTTCAGTTTCAGGCATATAATCAGCCATTTGTACTAGCGTTTTTGTTGAAGCAACAATATAAGGTGGTAGGTTCTCGTTTTCACTAATATAATTTCGTATTTGAACAAGCTCATTCAGAAGATCAGGATGTTTCGATTTAAGTTGAACAGTTGACTTGCCACGACTATATGATTTAATATTAAAATCGGGCTTAATGAAACTATTTCGTGCACTATAATAGGTCTCAACACTGAAATTGCATGCAGTATGTTTTATCATATGCATTTTGAGAGCTGCAGAATTGTATATCATAGATAATGATTCATCATAGGATTTTGCAACAGCCTTACTATCAGTTGTGGCGGGTGATCTCTTTAGTGATGCCATCAGATAGTCAAGTTTTTCTGCAAAGTAATCAGAAGAAGAGTTTAGTCGCTCCGACAGAAACTCTGTGTCTACTATTTCCCTACTGACAATTCTCTCTAACTGCACTCTGAACTTTTCTGCTACGTTCTCAATCTCATTCAGCTGTTTGAATATACTTTCAGCAAAGGGGATGGTCTCTTCGTTGAAAGATGGTTCCTCTCCTTTAGTGATATTTAACCAGGATTGTGCATCATTGCATAGTGAACTGAAATTGTACAGCTGTAATAATAAGCTTGTTCTAAACTTACTCTTGGCAAGATCCAATTCGTTAATGATAGATTTATGGTCTTGTTTATATGAGGAAAATTGAACAACCTGATCGTCTACACGTATGCTTTCGTAGTTTACCCTGCTTTTTAAAACGATTCCTTCCAAAGATCTGCAGCGACTCAATGCAACGTATACCTGACCGGGCGAGAAAGCATTGCCGGCATCAATTATTGCTTTATCAAATGTTAGTCCCTGACTTTTATGAATTGTTATAGCCCAAGCTAAACGTAAAGGTATCTGTTCAAAAGTACCGATTATCTTTTCCTCAATAGTGTTATTTTCAGGATTGGTGTTATATTGGATGTTTTCCCAGATTAATGGGGTGACAATTATTTCATCTCTGTCGCCGGGGCATTCTACTGTAATCTGATCACCATCAATAGAGATAATTACACCTATTTTTCCGTTATAAAACCTGCGGGGTGTCTCAATGTCATTTTTTATAAACATCACTTTGGCCCCCTCTTTTAATTCCAGAACCTCGTCAATTGGATAAGCATTTTCAGGGAAATTGCCTTTTATTACTGCATGAAATTCATGGATTGGAGACTTTAGCTTATCAAGTTCAGTATTATTTATGCTATCAGCGCTGTAATTGTGAGTTGTCAAAGTGATGTAGTTCTCCTCTGCTTGTGGTATAAACTCGGGAAAATATCTGCTCTTAAGCAGACTAATACCTTCTGATGAGAGTGAGTTATTACGAACCTCGTTTAATACATTAATAAACTGATTATCTGATTGTCGGAATATTCTATCAAACTCAATATAGGTTGGTGGATATTTTTGAATAACATGACTGCTAAAAAAATAGACACTGTCATAGTAGTCAGATATGATACTCCACTCATCTGTTTTTGCTACAGGCGAAAGCTGATGCATATCACCAATAAAAATCATTTGTACACCGCCAAAAGGTTCTTCTCGCCTGTTGCGTATGGATCTGAGCACAGCATCAATAGCATCAAGCACATCAGCACGTACCATACTGATTTCATCAATAACAAGTACTTCAAGCTCTCTGATTACAGAGCGCCGCCTCTTGTTCATCTTTATACGGGAGATGAGAGATGATCTGCCTTCCGGGGTAGGAGCAAAGGGTGTAAACGGGAGTTGAAAAAAGGAGTGTATAGTTGTTCCACCTGCATTAATTGCTGCAACTCCCGTAGGTGCTACAATAGCTACCTGTTTGGCTGTTTCTTCGCGAAATTTATGCAAGAATGTAGTTTTACCGGTTCCTGCCTTACCAGTAATAAAAATATCTCTGTCTGTGTTGACAGCAAACTCCATTGCACATTCATATGGATTAGAAATAAGCATCTGAAAGCCCTCTTTTAATGATTTTCACAAATTTACCAAATTTAGAATATAGAAGGAAATGAAAATCTTAGGGAATACCTTAGAGTTTTTAAACCTTTTGTATGTGCAAGACTATAAATTGTAAAATGTTATAGTTGCAAATTAAATTATGAAGATGAAATGACTACATCCTATCAGGTACATCAATTCCGAATAAAGCCATACCTTTTTTAATTGTAAGAGCCACATTCCTGGATAGCAGAAGGCGGAAATCACGAAGCTGGCTATTCTCCTCACGAAGGATTGTAAAATCGTGATAGAACTGATTATACTCTTTTGCCAGATCGTAGATGTAGTTGGCTATCAGAGATACATTATACTCTGTGCCTGCCTGTTTCACTATACGGTCAAACTCACTAAGCAGCTGTACAAGTCCCTCCTCCTTTTCTGATAAAGAAATTGAGTTGCTGAGGTTTTCAGTTACTTCAATACCCTGAGCTTCTGCTTTTCTGATAACCGATTGTATACGTGCATGTGTGTATTGAATAAAAGGACCTGTATTCCCGTTGAAATCGATAGACTCTTTGGGGTTAAAGGTCATGTTTTTCTTAGGGTCAACTTTCAGAATGAAATATTTGAGAGCACCCAGTCCAACCATACGTGAAATAGCTTCTGCTTCTTCAGTTGTCACATCATCCAGCTTACCAAGTTCCTGAGAAGTTTCGTGTGCTGTTTCAATCATCTCTGCCATCAGGTCATCTGCATCAACAACAGTTCCTTCGCGTGACTTCATTTTTCCCTCAGGTAGCTCAACCATTCCATATGAGAAGTGAACAAGTCCTTTGCCGAACTCAAATCCAAGCATGTCAAGCAGTATTGATAGTACCTGAAAGTGATAATTCTGCTCATTGCCAACAACATAAATCATTTTGTCGATAGGGTAGTCATCAAAACGCATCTTTGCAGTTCCAATATCCTGTGTCATATAAACAGATGTACCGTCAGCACGCAAAAGCAGCTTGTGGTCCAAGCCATACGGAGTAAGATCAGCCCATACAGAACCATCCTCTTTTTGATAAAAGAGTCCCTCACTTAATCCACGTAATACCTCTTCCTTACCGGGGATATAGGTCTGTGATTCATAATAGATCTTATCAAAGGTGACACCCATCTGACTATAAGTTTCATCAAATCCAGCATATACCCAGTCGTTCATCATCTTCCATAGATTGACAGTTTCAGTATCATTAGCCTCCCATTTTCTAAGAAGTTCACGAGCCTCACTCATAAGCAGAGATTTCTCTTCCGCCTCCTCTTTCGAAAATCCTTTTTCCTGCAATTCAGCAATCTCTTTTTTATAATGCTGGTCGAACTTAACATAATAATCTCCAATCAGATGATCACCTTTCTTCCCAGAGGAAACCGGTGTCTCTCCATTTCCCCATTTCTGCCATGCCAGCATTGATTTACAGATATGTATACCGCGATCGTTTACAATATTTGTTTTAACAACACGTTTACCATTTGCTTTAAGCACTTCGCTAAGAGCATGGCCAAGTAGATTGTTCCTGACATGACCAAGGTGCAGAGGCTTATTTGTATTAGGTGATGAATATTCTACCATGAATAGCGGTGAGTCTTCGCTAACAGGAGTAAACCCATATTCGGGGTTAGAATTAATATTCTCAAGCAATTCCACCCATACCGATGGTGCAATGCTAAGGTTAAGAAACCCTTTTATAACATTGTATTCTGTAATGACGGTTGTTTTTTCAGAGAGATATTTTCCAATCTCCTCAGCTGTATCCTCAGGTTTTTTTCTTGATATCTTAAGAAGAGGAAACGTGACAAGGGTATAATGCCCTTTGAACTCTTTTTTGGTCTTCTGCAGAGTGATTTGAGACTCATCAACTTCTGCATTGTATAATATCTTTATTGCACCTATAATGGCTTCCTGAAGGAGATTTTCTATATTCATAATGATGATTTTGCTTACCAATTATGCAAAGTTAAGAATTTTTTATGGAGTAACAGATAAACTGTTTTCTAAATGGGATTTACAGAATTGTTTTTGATATTTTTTTCAGAGGTTACTATAGTGTTGGTTTTGTTAATAATATCCTGAATTACCAGACTTGAAAGCATGAACCCGAACACAGCGGTTACCTGGACCATTGTACCGTTTGTTTGAGCTTTCCTGAAACTACCGTTCTCATTAGCATTTGCAAGTGCATTTTCACCTCTGTTTCTTTGAATTTCCTCGCTATATACACAGAGAATTGGTTTTTCTGTTCTCTCACCCTTTCTTATTTTCTCTCTTAGTGCAGCACCAAGTTTGCAACCCCTCACTTTCCAAAACTCAGCCACTCTTATTTTCTGAGGGTCAAGCTTTAGTGCTGCTCCCATAGAAGAGAAGGTTACAGCATCTGTTTTTGAGGCAGCGACAAGAAGATGGGCCTTGTTTGACAGAGAGTCTATAGCATCTATTATATAATCATAATCCTCAAGATGAAACGATGCGGAAGATTCAGGATCATAAATTTCGGGTATTGATTTTATCACCGCAGAAGGGTTGATCTCTTGCAGTCGCTTTTGCAGCACCTCCACTTTTAGCTCACCCACAGTATTTGTAGTTGCAGGAAGCTGTCTGTTGATATTTGCCGCAGCTACGCGGTCAGAATCGACTATTGTAAGATTCATAATCCCGCTCCTTATTAGTGCTTCAGCACACCAGCTGCCAACTCCGCCAACTCCAAACAGTATGACTTTTTTAGCAATTATCTGTTGCATAGCGTCAGAACCTATCAATAATTCGGTGCGGGCAAATAGTTCGTTGTACTCCATAAATTTTAAATAATCTGCAAAATTAATATCTGTAAGGCATAAAAAAAAGCACATCCCGTTAAGAATGTGCTAATAAAAAAGAGTATCTCGAAATTGATTAATAATATTTATCGTTTTTAGGTTCAAAATAAGCCTGATCGTGAAGACATGCAGGACATTTCTTTGGAGCTTTTTTGCTGGTAATTACATAACCGCAGTTACGGCATTGCCACTCAATCTCCTCTTCACGCTCGAATACTTTACCTTCAACAACACGTTCGTATAATTTATTATACTGTTCTTCATGTATTGATTCTGCTTTAGCAATCATTCTGTACATGGTGGCTATTTCTTTGAACCCTTCCTCTTCTGCAATTTCTGCAAACTTTGGATACATATCTGTCCACTCCTCGTTTTCACCTTCTGCTGCAGCTTTCAGGTTTTCAGCTGTAGTTCCGATAACCCCTGCAGGAAAAGTAGCAGTGATCTCTAACATGCCACCTTCCAGATATTTAAACATTCTTTTTGCATGTTCCTGCTCCTGGTTGGCAGTTTCCTGGAAGATTGCTGCAATTTGTTCAAATCCCTCTTTTTTAGCCTGTTTAGCGAAATAGGTATAACGCATGCGTGCCTGTGATTCACCTGCAAAAGAAGTCATAAGATTCTTTTCAGTCTGTGTTCCTTTTAAACTTTTCATATTTGTATTTTATTATTTGTTATAAAGTTCACTCGATTGTTGTTAATGGCTGGATATAAAAAATGATGTTTGGGCTAAATTGTTTGTAATTTTACATTACATCAATATTTAAATACAAAAATAATAATTTATGTACTTAAATAAAAAATAGAAGACTCACGGTCAGTTATTTGGAATGATTCTAAATCTCACTCAGTTCAAGCCATCGCATGGTTTTTTCATCTATCAGGTTTAGTAGTTCTGTTAGTCGGTTAGATTTGCTCAGTAATTCATCAGTATTTAGTTTTCCGGATGAAATCTCTTCACTCAGTAGCTTCTTTTCTTCTTCCAATTCTTCAATTTCCTTCTCCAGTGATTCAAATTCGCGCTTCTCCTTGAAGGTCAGTTTAGTTTTAACTTCCTCTTTTTTTCTGCTGTCAGCAGGCTCAGACTCAGTTTTAACAATTTTAGCTACTTCGCTCTGTCTCTTGTCTTCCTCAGCTTTCCACTCTCTGTATTGAGTATAGTTACCCGGGTAGTTTTGAATTTTTGCATTTCCATGGAATACAAGCAGGTGATCCACAACTTTATCCATAAAATATCTGTCGTGAGAAATTACAATCAGACACCCTTTGAATGAAGCAAGATACTCCTCCAGAATATTCAATGTTATAATATCCAGATCGTTTGTAGGTTCATCTAGTACAAGGAAGTTAGGATTGGTTATAAGTACAGTGCACAGATATAGTCGCCTTTTTTCTCCTCCGCTCAACTTATAAACATAGTTGTGCTGTTTCTCAGGAGGGAACATGAAGTGTTGAAGAAACTGGGAGGCGGTAAGTTTTTTTCCATCACCCTGATCAATAACTTCGGCAATATCTGTTACAACATCAATTACTTTTTTCTGATCGTCGAACTGGAGGCCGTCCTGACTATAATATCCAAAATTTACTGTTTCACCAATTTCGAAGTATCCTTCGTCAGGTTTTTCTACTCCCAATAGCATTTTTATAAAGGTAGATTTGCCTGTTCCGTTATTGCCGACAATACCCATTTTTTCATACCTGGTAAAGTTGTAATTAAAATCATCCGTAATTTTAATATCACCAAAGCTTTTCGTTACATGCTTAGCCTCAAATATTTTTTTACCTATATATGAATTTATAGAGTTTAGCTGGATACTTTTTTCCTCACGCTGCTTTTTGGCTTTCTCCTCAAGTGTGTAGAATGCATCAATTCTTGATTTTGATTTTGTACCTCTGGCCTGGGGCTGTCGTCTCATCCAGTCAAGCTCTTTTCTCATTAGATTCTGAGCCCTCGACACCTCACTGTTCTGAGCCAGGATTCGCTCATCCCGTTTTTCAAGATAATATGAGTAGTTGCCTTTGTAGGAGTATACCTGTTTATCATCAATTTCAATTATCTGCGAACATACCCGATCCAGAAAATAGCGATCATGTGTAACCATCAGCAAACTGATGTTATTCCTGGAAAGATACTCTTCCAGCCATTCAACCATATCCAGATCAAGGTGGTTGGTAGGCTCATCAAGTATAATCAGTTCCGGCTCACTGATCAATACGTTTGCCAGCGCAACACGCTTGACCTGCCCACCGGACAGCTCACCTATCTTTTGATGGAAGTCGTATATCTTTAGCTGAGATAAAATGTTTTTAATCCTCTGCTCATAATCCCATGCATTATGCAGATCCATTTCTGCCAGTATGTGAGACAGTTCATTCTGATTATCCGAGGCGATTATATCTTCATACCTTGCAATCAGTCTTACTATGTCATTGTCAGCGCTAAAGCATGCCTCCAGTACTGTTAGATCAGGGTTGAATTCCGGAGACTGCTCAAGATAATCTACCCTGATATCATTCCGGAATACCACTCTACCACTATCGTATGGTTCTTTCCCTGATATGATATTCAACAGGGTTGTTTTACCCGAACCATTAGCTGCAATCAGTCCGATCTTATCTCCTTCAGCTATTCCGAAAGAGATATCTTTGAAGAGTAAAAGATCTCCAAAGCTTTTTGTAAGTGAGTCAATTTGAAGTAATGGATTGGGCATATATAAAAGAATTTGATTGCAAAAATACAAAAAACAATCAGAATCTCCATCTTAGGTATGTATAGAGATCAGTTCTGCTGTTACCGTTAATCTGCTCTGTACCGGAGCCAATTATATCTCGGTTGAAGTAATTTGTATACCCTGCTTTTGCAGAAAGTGTAAGCTGAGGAGTAATCTCAAATTTGGCCGATAGCGCCAATCTGATCCCTTTTCCATAAAAAGATGGCATATAGAATGTGCTTAAAATATTTCTTTCATATGAATAAAGCCTGGAGTTATAAGTGTCAGAGTTGAACCAGGCTAAATATGAGTCAACATTTATGCCTTTTCCACCTCTGAATCCAATGTTTTGAGAGATCATCACACCTCTCTCATGAGATTGATATTTGGCATAGTATCGGGCAAAATCTACTGTTGATCTAAAATTCCACCCACTGCTGTTTTCCTGAGAATACCTTAAACGAAGTTTATTAGTAATGTATGGCAATACAGACTTTTCTTCAAGTTCGGGGTTGTCCAGATTCTTCTCCTTCCTTTTAAACTTATATCTTGCTTCAATATAAGAATGCTCAGAAAAGGTATAGCTGCTTTTAAAATATAGGTCCATTGCTTTTGAAGGTCCATTAACACCATACTTCTTCCACGGAAATCTTACCAGGTCCAGGTATGAGTTTACAGTTAACCTTTTAACTGGTTTGAAGGCAGTAGCTATAAATATGCCATTCTCATTCTGAACCCTGCTTCCTTCTGAAAATGCCTGAGCATGTAATGCATTGTATGTGATGGGGTATTTGCGATAAAGTAATGTGAAAGAGATATCTGTCACAGGCCGATATTGTAACGAGTTTATTGTTGCAACTGCTCCATTCTTTGCAATAGCTGTTTCTCCGGCAAGAATAAAACCTGGAAGCTGATATGAGTAATCTATACTCGCATTAAGGTTTGACTGATCTCTTAAATAATACTTATTGTAGTCTCTTAATACAGGATTATACATTTTATTATAAATGTGATATACACCGCTAATACCTGTCTGGAAACGATTGTATCTGTAATTTATATTTGTTCCTATAACCTGTTCTCGTGTATTTTTCTTTTTACTTATCTCCAGTGGAGTGCGATGTAGACCATCGGTTTTAAATGATGTAATTTCACCACTGTCTGATATGTTAGTATCAATTAGTCTGTTTGAATAGAATGCTGTTAACGATACATTGTTAAATTCAAACATAGCTGCACCACCTCTGAAGAAGCCATATTCTGTAGTAGAGAAATGCCTCTTTGGACCAGTTGTACGTCTAGCAACATTGTCAATGCTCCATGATTTGCTTCCGGGAAAGTCATTATTAAGAATCAGCCCTTGTCCAAAAGAGATTCTATAATCTCCTATTGCCAAAGTTTTAAGTCTACCTGAATTATTAATTATGAAATGAAATCCATAATGGTCATATCCTTTTTTATAGCCCTGTTTGAGAAGCGGTTCTCCGGCATCTTTTTCAGCAGTAATTCCCATTTGAATTTTTTCTCTGTATTTCAAAGAATATCTTACTGAATTGTAAAAGTCTTCACCTCTATACTTACGATTGGGGTATCGTTCAAGTATGCTGTCGGAGAAACTCCCATATCCTGCCCTTGGTGTCAGGGTTTTGTCAAACCTTATCTGGATATCATGCTGACTGAATTTATACTCTCTGTTACTGTCTGAATCTTCTTCCCCAACATAAAAGAATGGTATTATTAGTTGTATCGTTCTATAGCTTAATTTTTTTACATTCCTCAACTCATAAACTGTCATTACAGGGCGGTTGTGCTTAAGGAAATCAAAAATCATATTTACCTCTTCACTGCTTAATAAGGGTATACTCTCCAGCTCTTCTTTCTTTACAGTATTAAGGTTTAAAGGGTTTGTTTCCAAGTTTAAAAGTTCTTCATACATGTTCTCAATTACTACAGAGTTTTCAATCTCTTCTTCTGCCAATTGAGACAAATATTCACGCCAATTTTCATTTTGACCAGCCACTTTAAATGTAAATAAATAGAATATCAAAAAAATAGAATATATCGTGATTTTCATTTTTATTAAGTCAATTTTCTCAAATATATCAGTTAAACATCAAAAAATCAAATATTTCGGTTTTTAGGGAACAGTGCAAAATGGCAGGATTTATAAGGTTCAGCATTACAAAATGATTGAAAAACTAACAAATAATGAATAAAATGTTCATAAATATTTTGAAATAAAATCTAAATGATTATATTTGCAGCATAATATAATCAAAAAGACACAGCGGACGTCCTTTTACTGTCTATTTAATATTTATTGCAGCTAATTATTTACAATAAGATTGAAATTGGGTTATTCACTTAATAAAATTATGTATGAATAGATTATTTGTTTTACTGCTTACCATTTTTATATCAATTAGTTTAGTAAAGTCACAGGAGTTAACTGTAAATGCTGAGGCAGATATTGTAAGCTCTTATATCTGGCGAGGTTTATATGTTGGCCCTGCTTCAGTTCAACCAGGCATATCGCTCTCTTCGGGAGGTTTTACATTGGGTGTCTGGGGCTCTTCCAGCTTCAATGCTTCATGGAGAGAGTTTGACCTCTTTGCCAGCTATTCAATAGGTAATTTTAATTTTTTTATAACTGATTATTTTTTGCCGCATGATCTCCCTGCTATAGAGAAGATCAGTTATTTTGATTTCTCTAAACATGTTGTAGAAGCAACTTTAGGCTTCTCTCTAGGAGAGTCTGTCCCGCTATCTTTTGTATGGAATACTAATTTTATAGGTGATGATGACTACTCTAGTTATTTTGAAGCAAGTTACTCTATCCCCACATCTTTTGTCGATATAGATCTGATATTAGGTGCTACTCCTGCAGCGGGGTATTATTCAGATGGTTTTGCTGTTGTGGTTACTGCTATTAAGGCAACTAAAGAGATATCTTTAAGTGACTCATTTTCAATTCCTGTTTATACTCAGGCAGTTCTTAATCCTGATTCTAAGGACGTTTTCCTACTTTTTGGAATGAAGTTTTAATAATGCACTATAAATAAAATAATATGAAAAAAATTGAAGCAATTATTCGTAAGTCGAAGTTCGATGAGGTCCGAAAAGCATTGCATAATGCTGATATTGACTTCCTCTCCTGGTGGGAGGTGAAAGGACAGGGAACCGCAACTCAAGGTCTTATCTTCAGAGGTATTGCATATGATGTAAATGCCATAGACCGTATTTTTATCTCTTTTGTAGTCCGGGAAATTAATGTTCAGAAATCAATTGATGCTATTCTTGAATCTGCCTATACTGGTGAAAGTGGAGACGGAAGGATCTTTGTTTCCACTATCGATCAGTCCATACGTATCAGAACAGGCGATAGAGGTGATGAATCATTATATGACAAGCAAAAGTAAAAATATTAAAAATTGTAATTTATGAGTGAAGAATTATATATGACAGAACAGGTAGTGGAATCAGTTTTAGATAGTGGAAATACAGCATGGATCGTTGTCGCAACCATCCTTGTACTGATGATGACAATTCCAGGATTAGCACTTTTTTATGGTGGACTGGTAAGACGCAAGAATATTTTAAGTGTATTGATGCAGTGTCTTATACTTACTGCAGTAATAATTATAGAGTGGGTTATTATAGGATATAGTCTCGCTTTTACTTCAAGTGGCGGTTCTGCAAATCTATTTATCGGAGGATTTGATAAAATATTTCTTAGCGCTGTTGGTGTTAATGATATACTTGAGGGATATTCAATTCCAGAGTTATTGTTTGTCTCATTTCAGGGAATGTTTGCAGTAATAACTCCTGCCTTAATAATTGGAGCTTTTGCAGAACGTATTAAGTTTAAAGGGTTCATTCTGTTCTCAGTATTTTGGGCATTACTGGTATATAATCCATTAGCTCACTGGGTATGGGGTGGAGGATGGATTGGTGAATTAGGTGCCATAGATTTTGCAGGTGGTACTGTAGTTCATATCAATGCCGGAGTTTCAGCTCTGATGATGGCTGTACTTTTAGGAAGACGAAAAGGGTGGAACACTCCTGGTGAAGCTCCAATTACTCCTCACAATATTCCATTTGTAGTAATAGGTACAGCTCTGCTCTGGATGGGTTGGTTAGGGTTTAACGGAGGAAGCGGATTAGCTGCTGATGGAATATCAGCTAATGCAATATTGGTTACAAATTTAGCGGCAGCTGCTGCAGCATTAACCTGGTCACTTCTCGATCAAATTATTAATAAGAAGCCAACTGTAGTTGGTTTCTGTACAGGTGTTATTGCAGGTTTGGTGGCCATAACTCCAGCTGCTGGTTCTACAGGTGTGTTTGGGGGCATTGTTATTGGAGTTGCTTCTGGTCTGATATGCTTCTGGATGGTTGCTCATGTAAAATTCAGGTTTGGGTATGATGACTCCTTAGATGCTTTTGGTGTACATGGTGTTGGAGGAATCATAGGTTCAATTCTGATTGGGGTTTTTGCCACTCAGGAGATTACAGGCGAAGGTGGGGCAAAAGGGGCACTTTATGGTGACTGGAATCAATTGTGGATTCAGTTTATAGCTACAGTTGCAACAATTGCATTTAGTGCGTTAATGACTTGGGTGCTTTTCAATCTGGTAGATAAACTTGTTGGTATAAGAGTCAGCGAAATCGAAGAGTCTATAGGTCTTGATATTTCTGAACATGGAGAAATAGCATACGAATAGTATTAATGTTTAATGTTTTACTCTTTATTACAGGATGTTTTTTATAAAGACATCCTGTTTTTTTGCTTTATCTCAGTTAATTGGAGCATATAAAGATAAAAACATGTAAATTTACGACTGTTTTAATTCTAAAGTAATCATGTTAAAAGACATATTAGCCTCATTAATAATCATTTTCCTCTCTTTTTCATGCGGGGAATTAGGTAAGCATAATGAAGTCATCGACTTTCCTCAAATATTACAAAATGATACGCTGCATGTACTTACGCTAAATACGTCAACCTCATATTTCATTTATCGCGATCAGGAAATGGGATATCATTATGATATGATATCCAACTTCTGCAGGGAACATGGAATCACACCTCATGTAATTGTGGCAGAGAATATGGACGAAATGATTAGAATGCTTCAGAATGGTAAGGGTGATGTAATTGCATATAATCTGCCGGTAACAAATCAGATGAAGGACTCTTTTCTTTATGCAGGATTCATGCAAACATCTCACCAGGTTCTGGTGCAGAGAGTGAGACAGGTGGATTCTATGCTCACTGATGTTGTGGAACTTATTGGTAAGGAGGTTACGGTAATTGATAATTCAAAGCATTTTGACAGATTAATGAATCTGGACAAAGAGCTGGGTGGTGGCATTATCATTGACAGGGCTGATAGAGATTCACTGGTTACGGAAGATCTGATTCGGATGGTTTCGAGAGGTGAAATTGAGTTCACAGTATCTGATGATGATCTTGCAAAATTAAATCAAACCTATTTCAGAAACCTTGATGTTCATCTTCAAATAAGCTTTGATCAGAGGTCTTCATGGGCAGTCAGAAAAAATAGTCCCATACTTGCAGATTCACTTAATAGCTGGTTTGAAAGAACCAGAGCTGAACCTGCTTACCTTAGAATTGAAAAACGTTATTTCGAAGAGGCTAAAGGATATACCGAAATAAGGCAGTTTTCGATAAATGAGAATCTGGAACTTGGGGTGATTTCGCCATATGATATATATTTCAGGCGGTATGGTGAACAGACAGGAATCGACTGGCGTTTACTGGCATCTATTTCATATCAGGAGTCAACTTTTGACAGTGGTGTAAACTCTTGGGCAGGGGCTTCCGGGTTAATGGGGCTGATGCCTTCAACAGCATCATCTTTAGGTGTAGATGCAGATCAGATTTTTGACCCTGAAACAAATATTCGAGCAGGCTCGGAATACCTGAAAATGCTTTTAAATGTATTTAGTCCAATAAATGATTCAAAAGAGCAGTTAAAAATGGCGTTGGCTGCCTATAATGGAGGAATAGGACATATCTTTGATGCAAGGGCGCTGGCAGAGAAGTATGGCGCTGATCCTGATGTGTGGGCTGGAAACGTGGAAAGATATATACAATTGAAACGACTTGAGCAGTATTACAATGATCCTGTCTGTAAAAATGGCTACTTCAGAGGGGATGAAACAGTGAACTATGTTATTGATGTTGTTAGTAGATGGGAACATTACATGCAGAGGGTTAAAGAATAATTTTTTGAATTATCGTTAAATGAAAAAATCATTATCTTTGTGATTGTATCAAAGAGTGTAACCAATAGAAATAATCAAATATGTCAGTCATAATTAAGAAAGTCACTTCTAAGGATGACCTAATGAAGTTCATCCAGTTTGGTATAGATCTCTATAAAGGAAATGAATATTTTGTACCACCTTTAATTTATGATGAGAGAGCTACTCTTAACAGGAGTAAGAACCCGGCATTCGACCACTGTGATGCCACCTATTTTCTTGCATACAGAGATGGTGAAATAGTGGGCAGAATAGCAGTAATCATTAATTATAAATCTAATGAAAGATGGAATCAAAAGCATGCGCGATTTGGTTTCGTAGACTTTATTGATGATGAAGATGTAGTTGATTCATTGTTTGGTGCAGCAGAAAGCTGGGCTCGCTCAAGAGGTATGGAGAAAATTCATGGTCCATTAGGATTCACCGATCTCGATCATGAAGGTATGCTCATTGAGGGTTTCGACAGAATGGGAACAATGGCCACCATATACAATTATCCTTATTACCAGAAGCATATGGAAAGAATGGGATATGTAAAGGATAAAGATTGGGTGGAGTTCTTAATTCAGATCCCGCCAGAGGTCCCCGAACGATTCTCCAGAATGGGAGAGATTGTAAAGAAAAGATTTGGACTGACAGTTAAACACCTGCAGAGAAAACAGGATGTTTATCCATATGCAAGAGAGATGTTCATCCTTATAAACAATGCATATAAGGATCTTTATGGTTACGTAGAATTAAGCGACAAGCAGATAGATTATTATGTGGATATGTATATCCCGATGATACGACTTGATTTTGTAACCTTGGTACTGAGGCAGAATGACAATAAACTTGTTGGTGTAGGAATTGGATTACCAAGTATGTCTGATGCTTTGAGAAAGGCTAAGGGAAGATTCCTTCCCAATGGATGGTATCATCTCTACAAAGCTCTTAAAGGGAATGGGCATAATGGAGTGCTCGATCTGCTTATGATAGCAGTTGATCCGGAATACCAGGGAAAAGGTGTTAATGCATTAATGTTTAATGAATTTATACCTGCTGCAAATAAACTGGGAATGACTAAGGCTGAAAGTAATATTGAACTTGAAGATAACAGCAAAGTTCATTCTATGTGGAATGGTTTAGAGTATGAGCAGCACAAGAGAAGAAGAGCCTTTATAAAAAATATTTAAGGGAGAGTAAAAAGTGAACGAAGCAGAAAAAGAATTAAAGATTTTACAGGATAATTATCAGGAAGAAAATATAGTCACACTTGAGTGGAAAGAGCATATCCGCCGTCGACCAGGAATGTATATCGGAAAGCTGGGTGACGGATCATCGGCCGACGATGGTATATATGTTCTTCTAAAAGAGGTTCTCGATAACTCAATTGATGAGTTTATGACAGGGTTTGGAAAAACTATTGATGTTGTTATAGAGAACGATACTGTTATGGTACAGGACCATGGGCGAGGGGTTCCGCTTGGTAAGGTAAAGGATGTTTGTTCTAAAATGAATACCGGAGCTAAGTACGATTCTAAGTCATTTAAGAGATCTGTGGGTCTTAATGGTGTAGGTATTAAAGCAGTAAATGCACTATCATCCAGTTTCTCAATGGTGAGCACAAGGGATGGACAGTCCAAAACTGTAACATTCTCACAGGGAACTCTTTTAAGTGACGGTGAGTTGGAACCATCAAATAACTCTAGTGGCACCAGGGTGGAATTTACACCTGACAGAGCAATTTTTGGAGATTATCATTATAGGGATGAACATATTGAGCCTCTTCTAAAAAATTATGTTTTCCTGAATATTGGTCTCACAATCAACTTCAACGGGAAAAATTACAGTTCTAAAAATGGACTGGAGGATCTTCTTAACGAAAATCTTACTTCAGAGGAGCTTTATCCTATTATTCATCTTTTCGGAGAGGATATAGAGGTAGCAATTACACATACAAATCAATATGGCGAAGAGTATTACTCTTTTGTAAATGGTCAGCATACAACTCAGGGTGGTACTCACCTTGCAGCTTTTCGTGAGGCTACTGCACGAGTTATTAAGGAGTTCTACGACCGTAACTATGAATTTTCAGATATAAGAAACGGTATCGTAGCAGCTATTAGTGTAAAGGTTGAAGAACCGGTTTTTGAGTCGCAGACAAAAACCAAACTAGGTTCTAAAGATATGGAACCTAATGGTGTTACTATTAATAAGTATATCAACGACTTCCTAAAAAGAGATCTTGATAACTATCTTCATAAGAATCCGGATACTGCAGAGATCCTGCAGAAAAAAATACAGGATTCTGAGAAAGAGAGAAAAGCTATTGCAGGTGTTACTAAACTTGCTCGCGAAAGGGCAAAAAAAGCAAATCTGCATAACAAGAAACTTCGTGATTGCAGAATTCATTACAATGATCCAAAGGGTGATCAGCGTGATCAGACGGCAATTTTTATAACAGAGGGAGATTCGGCAAGCGGGTCTATTACTAAAAGTAGAGATCCAAATCTACAGGCTGTTTTTAGTCTGCGAGGCAAACCTCTAAACTGCTTTGGTCTGACAAAGAAGATCGTATACGAGAATGAGGAGTTTAACCTGCTTCAGGCTGCGCTGAATATTGAAGAAAATATGGATGGTCTGCGATATAATAAGGTTATTATTGCAACAGATGCTGATACCGATGGTATGCATATCAGACTTCTTTTGCTTACATTCTTTCTTCAGTTCTTCCCTGATTTGATCAAGAAGGGGCATGTCTATATTTTTCAAACTCCGCTTTTCAGGGTTAGGAATAAGAAAAAAACTATATATTGCTATTCAGAAGAAGAGCGTATAAATGCTATTGATGAACTTGGGCCTAACCCGGAAATTACAAGGTTTAAGGGGTTGGGAGAGATATCACCTGATGAATTCAGAAACTTCATTGGAGAAGATATCCGACTCGATAAAGTGACAATGAAGAAAGAGGACCTTCTAAAGGAGCTGCTCGAATTTTATATGGGTAAAAATACTCCGGAAAGACAAGCTTTTATTATAGATAATCTTGTTGTAGAGGAGGATGTTGTAGCTTAATTATTATCTTGCATTATGAGTGAAATAGTAGCAGAAAACCTGGCACAGGATAATATCAGAATTGCTGTTTTCCCAGGTACGTTTGATCCATTTACAATTGGACATGAATCACTTGTGCGAAGGGGACTGCAGCTGATGGACAAGATTATAATAGCAATTGGGGTCAATGAGTCCAAAAAATCATATTTTTCGCTACAGCAGCGTATTGAAATGATAAGCGAATTATATAAAGATGAACCTCGAGTAAGCGTGCAAAGCTATGATACCTTAACTATTGAATTTGCCGAGAAAGTAGGAGCACGCTATATTTTGAGGGGAATAAGATCGGTAATTGACTTTGAATATGAGAAAACTATTGCGGATATGAACCGAACTATTTCCGGAATAGAAACGTTTGTATTATTCACAGAACCGGCTCTGACTCATATTAGTTCCTCGCATGTAAGGGAGCTTTTAAGGTATGGTCGCGACATCACTGGCTTTATACCTAAAGGGATGAAATTATTTGATTAAGTGATAAAATAACAACTTGCATTTACATAGAGTAGTATTACTCAACAAAATTTGACATATTGATGCTAAAAAAAATAACCGGACTTTTCCTTTGTATTCTACTTTCCTCTGTTGGTGCATCAGCACAGTTCAGACCAAGTCCAGAAGGTATAAAACTTGAGCGAACACTGCAACTTATTAAAAACCTTTATGTGGATGATGTTGATTCGAAAGAACTTACCGAATCTGCAGTACGTGCTATGTTGAGAGAGCTGGACCCTCACTCAAGCTATCTTAATGAAGAGGAGGTTAAAGCAATGAATGAACCACTGCAGGGCAATTTTGATGGTATTGGTATATCATTTAATATGCTCACAGATACGCTTTATGTGATGGAGGTTATCGCAGGTGGACCTTCTCAGAAAGTAGGGATATTGCCCGGTGATAAGATTATATATGTGGGAGATACTCTGATTGCAGGGGTTGAGATGAATAACCAGGATGTTGTTAAGATGCTTCGTGGTCCTAAAGGTACTACGGTAAATGTAAAGGTCTTGAGGCGAGGGTCAAAGGATTTGATTGAGTTCAGGATAGTTAGGGATAAGATTCCAATCACCAGCATCGACGCTGCATACATGGTGTCAGAAAATATTGGTTACATCAGACTGAGCAGGTTTGGGATTTCCTCTGCTGATGAGTTTAAAGCTGCTGAAAGTAAACTCAGATCGCAAGGTATGAAGCATCTCTTGTTGGATCTTACAGATAACGGTGGAGGAATATTGCAGACTGCCAACGAAATTGCTGATGAGTTTCTTGGTGAGGGAAAAGTTATTGTTTATACTGAAGGTAAAAATCAGCCAAGATATACAATGAATGCCACTGGGACTGATGAATTGAATGGTGGAAAACTGGTAATTTTAGTAAATGGCTCTTCTGCCTCTGCAAGTGAAATTCTGGCTGGTGCTATTCAGGATTGGGACAGAGGGGTTATTGTAGGTAGAAGAACTTTTGGGAAGGGATTAGTACAGCGACAACTGCCACTGCCTGACGGAACAATGATTCGCCTTACTGTTGCAAGATATTATACTCCTTCGGGAAGGAGCATTCAGAAACCATATGAGGAGGGTAACATTGAAGCATATAATCAGGATTTTATTAACAGATATAATCAGGGTGAATTGTTTGAAGTGGACAGTATTCATTTCCCTGATTCACTTAAATATAAAACTCTTATAAATGAGCGTACGGTATATGGAGGGGGTGGTATAATGCCTGACTATTATGTACCTATAGATACAACTTCCGGAACAATGTTCCATGCAAATCTAAACGCAAGGGGTGTAATTAACAGGGTTGCAATTGGGGAGGTTGACAATAACCGCAAATCTCTTTTAAGTAAATTTTCTGATGTAGAAGAATTTAATAAAGGGTACCACATTTCTGATGACTTGTTAAACAGGTTAAAAACTGTTGCAGCTGAAGTTGATGTTGAGTGGAATGAAGATGAATATTTAAAATCTCAGAATCTTATATTTGTACAACTGAAAGCCTTGATGGCAAGAGATCTGTATGACTCATCTGCTTTCTTCAGAATTATAAATGATGAAAATGATATCTACCTGGAAGGACTGAAGATAATTTCTGATGAGAAGCTCTACAACCAGTTGCTGCAAGGGGTATAAAGTTTAACAGCTGATTAATCTATTGGTTGATTAGCTGATTTAGATAAGTATATTACCAATGAATTTTTTTAACCAAAACATTAAGAGATGAATTACAACTACAGCAAACTTCTTGTAAAAGAGGATAGTAGGGTGGTGCTCAGCAACTTCCCAACTCTCGAGGATGGTGGATATAATAAGAAAACTGCAAAAGAGGAGATAAAGAACAATATTAAGGAATTGAAGAAATTTCAGGAGATGTTCTATGCTGATGACAGGTACTCGCTCTTAATAATTTTGCAAGCCCGAGATGCTGCTGGAAAGGATGGAGTGATTCGTCATGTTATGTCGGGTATAAACCCACAAGGCTGCATGGTTCATAGCTTTAAGACACCAACAAAAAATGAACTTGAGCATGATTACTTCTGGCGCCATTACAGAGAATTACCACAGAGGGGAATGATAGAAATTTTCAATAGATCGCACTACGAAAATGTACTTGCTACTAAAGTTAACCCACAGTGGATTCTTAATGAACGTATTCCGGGATATGGATCAGTAGATAAAATAGATCAGAGCTTCTGGGATAATAGATATGAGAGTATAAACGCTATAGAGAAACATCTCTATAATAATGGAATGAGGATATTGAAATTCTTCCTGAATATTTCAAAAGAGGAACAAAAACAAAGGTTTCTTGACCGTATCAATGAACCTGATAAGAACTGGAAGTTTAGTTCTGCTGATTTGCAGGCACGGTCGCAGTGGGACGACTATACTGCCGCTTATGAAGAGATGCTTAGTAAAACTTCAAAACAGTATGCTCCATGGTATGTAATTCCGGCAGATAAAAAGTTTTTTACACGTGTTGCTGTTGGCGAAATAATACTTGAGCTGTTTAAATCACTAGACCTGCATTACCCTCCAGCAGAATCACCAGAGATTTTGGAGAAAGCGAAGGTAAGGTTAGAAAACGAATAGTGAACTAAACAGTATAATTTAATTAATAAGTACTGTTTTTCTCATGCAGATTTTCAGAAGATCTTTTCTCTTTTAAATTTGCATCCAGTCTGGATATTAACCATAAAAGGCTAAATATCGATGCTACAAAAACTATTGATCCCCAAAACTGAATAGAAAACAGGAATTCGCTTCCTTTTATAAAATAAGCTGTTGCAATAATTACAGCCAAAACAGCATACATAGTCCCGAAAATAGAAGCAAGATCCTTTAAAACATTTCCTGTAGCTTTTTTATCAGATGCCTGCTCATTAATCTTTTGTGTAGAAAATGCTTTCTCAGTCTCAATCTGATGCATAATCCTGTATTTCAGATTCTCAGGAGCCTTTATTTTTGAAGATTCAATCATCTTTTTGATTATCTCTTCTGCATTATTTTTATCATTATTTTCCATTATAACATTCTTCATTATTTAATTTACAATCACATTCTCCGTCTCATCCCGGTAATGCTTTAATAGCAACTCCTTAAACAATTTCCTGGCACGGAACAGTTTCACTTTTACATTAGATTCATTCAATCCGGTAATGCCTGCTATCTCTTTTACAGGATTATCTTCCATGTAGTATAAAGTTAGCAGGAGTGCATCACCTTTTGGAATCTTTTGCATGATGTCGGCAACCATTTCATTGCGTTCAACATCTTCTATCTTAATATCAAGTGCATCATAACCTATCTGTACAGCATTCTCAATCTCTGTTTCCTTTGTACTGAGCCACATCTGTGATTTTGTATGTGAAACAGCTGTATTGTAGACTATACGATAGAACCAGGTTGAGAACTTACTCTCTGAGCGAAAACTGTGCAGGTTTCTATAAGCTTTTACATAACTCTCCTGCACCACATCTTCCGCATCCTGCATATTGCCACAAATCCGATAGGCTATTGTGATTGCCATATCCTGATAAGTTTCAACAAAGTAAGAGAATGCGGAAGTGTTGCCTGAAAGTACTTGTTGCACACAATGATTCTCGTTCATTGAAAAGTGTTATTCCTGTTCTTGCTCTTCTCTTTGATTCTTCACTGACATTTTCTGTGTTACCATAAAATATGCCAGATAACCTATACCAAGGAAAAATACCACGCTTGCGCCGGTGACCCAAAACTCATTACCCATACCTATAACCATATACTCTGAGCACAAGAATCCAACAATTATTCCAATACCAAGTGCAATTAGAACAATTCCGTTTCTGAGTGAAACCATCTTATTTGGATCTGATTTTCTTCTGGGTGTATCGGGAGGAATGATTCCCTGATTAATTAACCCCATTCGTTCTTCGTTCCTTGTCTGCATCCATCTTAATCCTAATACTAAACCTGTAACGATAGGCAATCCAATTGTACATATGATTGCAACAATCGGTATCCATAAACCATCCATAATTATTTGTTTTAAAATGTAAATATTTTTGTTTTCGTAAATAGGACTCATCCACTGATGGATTGGTTACAAAAATAACAAAATATTTTTCTGACTTTCTATTTTTTCTATTATCTTCATATCTACCACATATTTTTATTAGGAGGCCTTGGATTATGTATCCGTGATGTGCATTTGAGTTTATATATAAATAGTCCCGAACTGAAAGGCCGGGACTAAATAAATTTTTTTGTGATCGATAGACTTCTAGCGGTTTACCAAAATAATTATTTATTCTTTAGTAAATCTCGAATCTCTGTAAGAAGTACTTCTTCTTTGGTAGGTTCAGGTGGGGTTTCAGGAGCAGGTTCCTCTACTTTCTTCCTCTTTAGCGAATTCATAGCTTTAATAACCAGGAAGATAGCTGTTCCGATAATTGCAAAGTCCACAACTGACTGAATAAACGAGCCATAGTTCCATGTTACAGCAGGCGTAATCACTTCCGATCCTTCCATAACAGCCTGTTTTAAAACTAGTTTAAAGTCGGCAAATTGTCCTTGTCCTCCTAGTAAACCCAGTGGCGGCATTAAAATATCATTCACAAAAGAAGTAACAATCTTTCCGAATGCTCCTCCAATTACAATACCCACGGCCATATCTACGACACTGCCGCGCATTAAAAATTCTTTTAGTTCTGATTTAAATGACATAGTTCTTTTGATTAATAGGGTTGTATACTCTTTATAGCAAAGAAAGTAAAAATATTCTAATATATGTTGTTAAGGTCTTAAAATAAAAATAGTTGTTCTTAATAAAAGATTTCGGCAATCATACAACGTGCTGAACCACCGCCATTTTTCTCTATTGTACCTAGTTCTGCAGATACAATTCTGTTATATGTTGATATAATATTTTCCTGCGATGATGTTAAGGAATTATGCGCAGAAGCTGACATGATCATCAGTGGACTGCCATTTCTACTTTTTACTTCTATCATATTTCCGGCAAATTGTGAAACCTGTTCTAATGAAATATCAACAATTATTTTACCTGTTGAGTTTAACTGTGAAATAACTTTTTTTCGCTCATCCTCATCTTTAATCGATTCAAGACATATTACAGCAACCTGCATACCTATTGCCATCATCACATTTGTGTGATAAATATTGTTATTGTTTTTATCAACTGCATCAAAAATAACAGGCTGGAAATTCATTCTGGAGCAGAAATCGGCCAGTACTTTCTCTGATGTACGTGGTGAACGACAACAATATGCAATTTTCTTACGTCTGTCAAATACCATACTTCCAGTGCCCTCAAGATACTCACCTTCATTCTCCCAAAAAGTAAAATCTACCACTTTCCTGTGGTTCATATTTCTTTTAAGCAGTTCTATGATGTGTGGCTTTCGCTCCAGCCTGCGGTTTGGGGCGAACATTGGATAGAGTACCAATTCTCCAGAGAAATGAGACGAAAACCAGTTGTTCGGGAATATTGAATCAGGTGTATACGGATCAGGAGTGTCCTGTACAACTGTGACATCAACATCATTTGCTCTAAGTAGATTAACGAAAGCATCAAACTCTTTAATTGCCTCCTCTGCAATTCTTTCCTTTTCAGATTCCTGATCTGATAACTCGGATCGTATCTGAAAGTAGTTGTTCTCTGCTGTTTCTTCATTAAAGGCAAAACGTGCAGGGCGTACCATAAGAATCTTTGATGTTGTCTGCATATTGAATCTATATATATATGAGAAGTAACTGGTTATTATTCAAGCAATTTTAATGATTTTGCTATTATTCCAATAGCATCATTTAATTCCTCTTCTGTAATTATGAGAGGGGGTGCAAAACGTATGATATGTCCATGTGTTGGTTTTGCAAGCAACCCATTCTCTGCCATTTTCAAACATACATCCCACGCCTCTTTTCCATTATGAGGTTCAATTACAATGGCGTTGAGCAGACCTTTTCCTCTAATCTCTTTAATAAAGGGACTTTTTATCTTACCAAGCTCTTGTCGAAATATCCTGCCTAAATATTCAGCTTTTTCTGCAAGATTTTCCTCTTTCACAACTTCAAGTGCGGCAGTAGCAACTTTGCAGGCTAATGGGAATCCTCCAAAAGTGGAGCCATGCTGACCAGGTTCTATCGTAAGCATGATATCATCATCAGCCAATACAGCAGAGACTGGCAATACTCCACCTGAAATGGCTTTACCCAGAATTACAATGTCAGGTCTGATACCTTCATGATCACAGCATAATAATCTGCCTGTGCGAGCAATTCCAGTCTGCACTTCATCAGCAATAAAAAGGATATTATGTTTTTTGCAAAGATTATAGCACTCTTTCAGATAACCTTCATCAGGGACAAACACCCCGGCTTCACCCTGTATTGGTTCTACAAGAAAACCGGCAATTGACTCTCCTTTTTCCTGAAATATCGATGAGAGTGCTTCACTGTTATTGTATGGAATAACTTCAATCCCGGGAGTATAAGGTCCATAATCCGCACGAGCATCTGGATCGGTTGACAATGAGACAATCGTAATTGTTCTGCCGTGAAAATTGCCTTCACAAACAACAATAATTGCTTCGTTCTTGGGTATCCCTTTTTTTAAATACCCCCATTTACGAGCCAGTTTAAGAGCTGTTTCAACCCCTTCTGCACCGGTATTCATCGGTAATACTTTATCATATCCAAAGTATTCATGAATATATTCTTCGTATGGACCAAGCGTGTCATTATAAAATGCACGTGAGGTGAGGCAGAGTGTTTCAGCTTGTTCTTTCAGTGCATTAACTATTTTGGGATGGCAATGTCCCTGGTTCACTGCTGAATATGCTGATAGAAAATCATAATACTTTTTCCCATCAACATCCCAGACATAGCATCCTTTTCCACTTGCCAATACTACCGGTAACGGGTGATAATTGTGAGCACCATATTTTTCTTCCTGATCGATATATTTCTTTGACAGTGTTGATATTATCATATTCTCGAATAATTAGTTTCACACAATAAAACACCTGGTATAATTTGAATATAGAACTTCTAGCTGATAACCAGGTTTCTGAATTCTATAGCTTTACCTTCGCTTTGCAGTCCGATATGCCCTTCTTTAACATTGCTTGAAGCAATATTTTGCAGTACTCCGTTTACTTTTACGGTAATATTGCCATCTTTTACAGTTATCTGAACCTTGTTCCACTCTCCCGTAGCGTTTTCACTCGATGGATTTTGTTTTTCAATTACAGGAAATGCTGGTCTCTCCTCAACACCTTCGGGCAGTACATACTCATTCAAATCAGCTCCGGAGAGCAATACCAGATCACCTGCCTTACCTGCCATAAGTTGACATTCAACACCTTTAGGGAATGGATTATTAGTCTCTTCTATCAGAAAGAAAACACCACTGTTGGTTGCTTCGCCTACCCATCTGTATTCCAGGTCCAAAGTGAAATCTGCATACTTCTCTTTAGTATACATGTAACCAAATGGTTCACCTTTAATTTTGATAATGCCATCATTTAAAGAAAAGACCTCTTCAGCATGAACAGCATTGTTTTCAACTACAAACTCCCAGTTTGACAGGTCTTTGCCATTAAAAATTTCATTCGATTTTTGTGTGCAGGCTGTTAAAAAGATTGCTAAAAATAAAAAAGCTGCATAAAGGTTTAATAATTTCATAAGTAAGTAATATTAATTGAATTCTTTTTTGGATTATGCTCTTCTGTTGGATTAACTCCAGATCTTTTTTATCACTACTCTTTACAAAAATACACTTTTTATTTACAATTAATAATGATAGGGATTAAATTCAACAGTTCAATCTGTTGATTCAAAAGTTAACCTGTAAACATCAGTCTGTTAAGAGAAGCTCTACTAAAATTCTGAAAAAGATTGTGAGAAAGTTTGGAAATGCATAAATTTGTCCCAAATGAGTATGCATGCATTCCAGGGGATAACAAAAAATGAATAAAGCACAATTTCTATGGGTCGATGATGAAATAGACCTCCTGAAGCCTCATATACTTTTTTTAGAAGAAAAGGGGTATACCACGGAATGTGTTACCAATGGGCATGACGCCATCAATAAGTGCAAATCTAAGTCATATGATCTGATTTTCCTGGATGAACACATGCCAGGGTTGACGGGATTGGAAACTCTTGCTGAGATTAAAGAGAGGTCTCCAAATGTACCTGTTGTAATGATTACAAAAAGTGAGGATGAGGGTATTATGGATAAAGCAATTGGTAAAAAAATTGCCGACTATCTGATAAAACCGGTTAACCCTACTCAGGTACTTACTTCAATCAAGAAAATACTGGACAAAAAGAAGCTTGTTTCTGAGACTGTTTCAGAGACCTACAGAAAGGAATATAATCTCCTGGATGAGGCAATTAAGAGCAGTAGAACTGACAGCGACTGGATAGAATTGTACAGAAAACTAGTCTTCTGGGAGATTGAACTAGAGCGATATGATTATCCTGTAAAAGAGCTCCCGGAAATGCAAAAATCGGAAGCTAATATAGCATTTGCAAAGTTTGTAAGAGAAAACTACAAACGATGGATAAACAGGTGGTTAAGTGAAAAAGAGGGGAGTGAGGAAGGACCGGTTATCAGTCCTGACCTGTTTGAAAAATATGTCTTCCCTATCCTTGATAAAGGGGAGAAATTGTTTTTTATACTTATTGATAATTTCCGTTTCGACCAGTGGGAGGTAATTAAGGATATAGTTTATGAAAATTTCGATTGTGAGGAAAATCTCTATTTCAGTATTTTACCTACTGCTACGCCTTATGCAAGAAATAGTATCTTTTCAGGGCTACTGCCTAAACAAATTTCAGAGAGATACCCCGACTTTTGGATAGATGAGTCGGATGATAACACCAAGAACGGTTATGAGGATCTGCTTATAGAATCTCAGTTACATAGGGGTGGGCTAACAAGCTCATTTTCTTATCACAAAGTAAATACTATAAGAGAAGGAAGTAAATTATCAGATAAATTCAGGGAGCTTGAGAAGTATGATCTTAATGTTATCGTCTATAATTTTATAGACCTGCTTTCTCATGCCAGGAGTGAACTAAAAATGATTAAGGAGTTGACTTTTGATGAGGCATCTTATCGCTCACTTACAAGATCGTGGTTTATGCATTCTCCTATAGTGTCGTTACTTAAAAAAATTTCAAGTGCCGGTTATAAGGCTGTGCTTACAACTGACCATGGCTCAATACGGGTCAAGAATGGATTAAAAGTGGTAGGTGACAGAGAGACAAACACCAATTTAAGATATAAGTTTGGAAAGAATCTGGCTTATGATCCCAAGAGAGTATTTGATATAATTCATCCGTCCAATTATGGATTACCTGAACCAAATATTAGTACAAGGTATATCTTTGCACTAAATCGGGATTTTTTTGTTTATCCAAATAATTATAATCAAATTGAGACCCATTTTGAGAACAGTTTTCAACATGGAGGAGTTTCACTGGAAGAGATGATGGTGCCTTTTATTTTATTAAAACCAAAATAGACTATTGTGAAAATTGTAATAAAGAATTTAGATGAGATCAGTACTGCTGCCCGTGAGTTTCTGAAGATTATGGGAGAGAACAGGGTTTTCGCCTTTTATGGGAGTATGGGAGCCGGTAAGACAACTTTTATAAAAGCCCTATGTGAAGAGCTTGGGGTGACAGAAACAGTGGGTAGTCCAACCTTTGCAATAATTAATGAATACAGAGGGGGTAATGGTTTGCCAATATATCATTTCGATTTCTATCGTATAAATAAACTTGAAGAGGTGTATGATTTTGGCTACGAGGATTACTTCTATAGTGGAAATTTATGCTTGATAGAGTGGCCTGAGCTGGTAGAGTCGCTTTTGCCTGAAAATACTGTCAGAGTTTCAATACAGGAAACGGAAGATGGCAGCAGGATGATTGATGAAATGTAGATAAATCTAATACCCTGTTTTAAACGAAAAAGAATTTTTGCACTCATATTGAATCAAAACTATAATCTAATCAGATAATATATTGTATATTAGTATTACAAATATTTTAGAATGAAAAAATATCTTATAGCTTTAATATTAGCGATTTCATCATTTTCTTCTATTGCGCAGGTGGATACCGACCGTGTAATGATTATTGGTAAAAATGCACTCTATTTTGAAGATTATGTTTTGGCAATTCAATATTTTAATCAGGTTATAACAGCAAAACCATACCTGGCTGAGCCTTATTATTTCAGAGCAGTATCAAAATTTATGCTTGATGATTTCAAGGGAGCGGAAACAGATGCAACTTCTTGTCTGGCTCGCAACCCATATTATACTGCTGCATATCAGTTAAGGGGGGCTGCAAGACAAAATCAGGAGGATTATGAAGGTGCTGCGGTTGACTACCAGCGAAGCTTGGAGTTTTTTCCTGAAGACAGGATAACTCTGGTTAATATGGGTATTGTAAATATTGAGATGAAGCAGTATGATATTGCTGAGAAATTCTTTGAGGCTTTACTGCGTCGGTTTCCTGATTATACGCCCGGATACCAGGCACGTTCACAAATGTACCTGGAGATGAACGACACTACCAGAGCTCTTGCTGATCTGAATAAAGCTATCGAGATAGATCCTTATACATCTCAGACTTTTTCTGCACGTGGGTTACTATACTTCCACAAAGAGGAGTATAATATGGCTCTTGCAGATTTAGATGAGGCTATAAGGCTTGATCCTTACTTTGAAGGAAATTATATAAACAGAGGATTGGTCAAATACTATCTGAACGATTTGAGAGGAGCAATGGCTGATTATGATAGGGTTATTGAGCTTGATGAAAATAATCTTATTGCACGTTTCAATAGAGGTTTGCTGAGAGCACAAGTGGCTGATAATAATCGTGCTATCAGAGATTTTGATAAGGTGATTGAGTTGCAGCCTGATAATACTATTGCCTACCTTAACAGGGCTATTCTGAATAACGAGATAGGTAATATTGACGGTTCTCTTAATGATCTAAATATAGTTTTGGAGACTCACCCGGAGTTTTTTACAGGTTATTATATGCGTTCGCAGCTTAAGCGTGAGTTAAATGATCTCAGAGGGGCTGAGAGTGATTACAATCTTGCGAGAAGACTTGAGGCTAATGCACATACAGCATCAGCAGATGGTCCAGAAAAGAAAGAGACGCGAGATCAGACAGATCTGGATATTGAGAAATTTAACCTATTGGTTACATCCAGAGAGGAGAAATCACAATCAACCCAGTATCAGAGACAAAGCAGGGGCAGGGTACAAAACCTGAATGTTCCTGTTGAACTGGAACCGAAATTTGTGATTACATACTATGAGAGAAGTCACGATGTTCGTCGTCCTGTATACTACTCAGAGTCTATTGAGAAGTCTAACAACAGTCTCAATCTTGACTGGATCCTGAAAGCTACCAATAATGAAGCTCCTTTAAATGAAGTGCAGATACAGACACATTTCAGGTCCATACAGGATTATTCTGCAAGAATTGAAAAAGATCCTGAGAATTACTCTCTCTACTTTGCAAGAGGAATGGATTTCATGCAGATTCAGGATTATGAAAATGCAATAAAAGATATTGGCAAGGCATTAGAGTTGAATCCCGGTCTGCTGATCGGATATTTTACCCGTGCAGTGTTACGTACTGAGCAACTAGAATATGATTATCAGTTATCTGGATCATCTGCTTTTACTGATGTTGCCGGTAATAACCAAATAAAGGCTTTGAATGATATTACAGGAAAACCAAAATTACCTGAAATATCGGTGAGGTCGGTGCATTATGATGAAATTCTAAGAGATTATGAGGAGATTCTAAGAATAGATCCCATTTTTATTTATGCATACTATAATCGTGCAGAGATATTTACAATAGAAAAAGATTATAGGGCTGCAATAGCCGACTATACAAAAGCTATAGAGATTGAACCGCAGTTTGCTGAAGCCTATTTCAATCGTGGTATTTCAAGACTGGCTATTGGTGAAACTTCAAATGGTCTTGACGATCTTCGAAAAGCGGGAGAATTGGGTATCGTGCAATCATATAGCATAATAAAGCGTATGCAATAGAATTAATTTCAACAAAATAACTACTTTTGTATTATAAAAAAGAATAAGAATTAAACAAGATGATAAAGATTACATTTCCTGATGCTTCGGTAAGGGAATATGAAAAAGGTATTACAGGTTTAGAGATAGCTCAGAGTATTAGTCGTCGCCTGGCTCAGGACGCACTTGCAGTAAGCGTTAATGGTGAAACATGGGATCTGACGCGCCCTATTGAAAATGACTCTGAAGTTAATATTTTAACATGGGATGATGCAGAGGGCAAGCATGCGTACTGGCACTCATCGGCTCACCTTATGGCTGAAGCACTTCAGGAGCTATATCCCGGGATTAAGTTTGGAATTGGTCCGGCAATAGAAAATGGATTCTACTACGATGTTGATCCTGGAGAAGGTGTATCTATCAAGGAGGCAGACTTTCCTATTATCGAGAAAAAGATGATGGAACTTATTGCTGCGAAAGAGGATATAGTAAGAAAGAGTATCTCAAAAACAGAGGCAGTAAAAATGTTCTCAGAACGTGATGAGAACTATAAGGTTGAATTGATAAATGAGCTTGAAGATGGAACCATAACTACATATACGCAGGGAAGTTTTACTGACCTGTGCAGGGGACCACATCTTCCTAACACTTCATATATTAAAGCGGTAAAAGTATTATCAGCAGCAGGAGCATACTGGCGTGGTGATGAGAAACGTCCTCAGTTGACCCGACTTTATGGTATCACTTTTCCCAAGAAGAAATTGCTGGATGAATATCTGGTTTTACTTGAGGAGGCTAAGAAGCGTGATCACAGAAAGATTGGCAAAGAATTGCAGCTTTTCACATTCTCACAAACTGTTGGTTCCGGACTTCCTCTCTGGTTGCCTAAAGGTACTCAGTTGAGGCTGCGTCTTGAGGATTTCCTTAAAAAAATACAGCGTGATTTTGATTATGATCAGGTAATAACACCACATATTGGTCATAAACAGCTATATGTAACATCGGGTCACTACGCAAAATATGGTCAGGATTCATTTAAGCCTATTCAGACACCTGAAGAGGGAGAGGAGTTCTTGCTTAAACCAATGAACTGTCCTCATCATTGCGAAATTTATAAAACATTTCCTCATTCATATAAAGATTTGCCTTTGCGACTTGCTGAATTTGGTACAGTTTATCGTTATGAGCAGAGTGGAGAGCTTCACGGATTAACACGCGTGCGTGGTTTTACACAGGATGATGCACATATATTCTGTACACCGGATCAGGTAAAAGATGAGTTTCTTAAGGTAGTTGATATTATTTTCATTATCTTTAATGCTCTAAATTTCAAAGATTTTGAAGCACAGATATCTCTTCGTGACCCTAATAATAGAGATAAATATATAGGAACAGATGAGAACTGGGAAAAAGCAGAGCGTGCAATTATTGAAGCTTGTGAGGAAAAGGGACTAAAAACAAAGATTGAACTTGGTGAAGCCGCTTTCTATGGTCCAAAACTTGACTTTATGGTAAAAGATGCTTTAGGAAGACGCTGGCAGTTAGGTACTATCCAGGTCGACTATAATTTACCCGAACGTTTTGAACTGGAATATACAGGCGCCGATAACCAGAAGCATCGTCCAGTGATGATTCACAGAGCTCCGTTTGGTTCTATGGAAAGGTTTGTTGCACTGCTTATTGAGCATACTGCTGGTAAATTCCCAATCTGGCTGGCGCCAACACAGGCGGTTGTATTGCCTGTTAGTGAGAAGTTCAACGACTATGCATATAAGATCGCTAAAGATCTTAAGAAACTTGATATTCGTGCTGAGGTGGATGACCGAAACGAAAAGGTAGGGCGTAAAATCCGCGATAATGAGCTCAAAAGAATTCCTTATCTGCTTATTGTAGGTGAGAAAGAGGCAGAAAATGAGGAAGTTTCAGTGAGAAAACAGGGAGGTGAAGTTAAAGGTACAGTAAAAATAAGTACATTTGCCGAGGAAGTACTCGCAGAGGTAAGAGATATGATGAATTCCGGCAGGGCCGCCGAGTAAAGTTTTATTCTACAACAGATTAATAAATTATTAAAGAAAAATTAAGTAACAGAAAAAATTAAAAGTACTGAATGAGAAATAACTCAAAAGATCTACATCGAATTAATGAACGAATAAGAGTACCTGAAGTCAGGTTAGTTGGTGAAAATGTAACTGAAGGCATTTATCCCACAAAAGAAGCAATGAGGATAGCAGATGAACAGGAATTGGATCTTGTTGAAATTGCTCCGATGGCCAAACCTCCGGTATGCAGAATAATCGATTATCAGAAGTTTATATATCAACAAAAGAAAAAGCAGAAAGAACAAAAAGCTAAATCTGTAAAGGTTACTGTAAAAGAGATAAGGTTTGGACCACAAACAGATGATCATGATTATAACTTTAAATTAAAACATGCAAAGAACTTCTTGAGTGAGGGTTCTAAAGTTAAGGCTTTTGTGTTCTTCAGAGGACGATCTATTCTTTTCAAAGAACAGGGAGAGGTGTTACTTCTGCGTTTTGCCAATGAACTTGAGGATTATGCAAAAGTAGAACATATGCCAATAATGGAAGGCAAAAGAATGTCTATTATGTTAACTCCTAAAAAAGGATCATCCAGTACTAAAAAAGAGAATACCGGGAAGGAGTAACCTCCCCGGTATATTTTATTTTGCGGTAAATTGTTTTAAGTTCAAGCCATGATCTATCTCTTGTGCTGAGTATAACAGCTCATCCCATGTAATCTTCTCCTGACGTGATGCGGCTTCTCTACCAAGTATAGCAGTTAAAGTAGAATTGCTACCTGATTCAAGCTGATTAATATAATTCCCACTAACTATACTCTCAATAAAGGCTTTGCCTTTGTTGAGATCTGCTGTGTCCAGTGACGAGGAACTTGCACCCCTGGCAATAGATTCAGGTGTCAGATCACTTGCAGATCTTACAATGCCCGAGTCCCAGCTGTTCTTGCCATTAATAAAAACTCCTCCGCTGTAATGAGCTTCAGCGTATCCTTCTGTCCCAATAAATTTAGCACAAACATCTCCAAAGTAATTCCCAAATTTTGATGATTGAACATTAACATTTATGTCGTTGGGGTATTTATATATAACCTGATAGTTTGTCCATGCATTTCCAAAATCAGGACCTCCTTTTCTTCCACCTAAACCAATAGCGTATAAAGGATTTGTGCCTAAAATCCAATTGCATACATCAATCATATGAATTGCCTGATCCAGGTAACATCCTCCTGATATTTCATGAAAATGGTAATGATTTCTGATTCGCAATTCGTCATACGACATGCCTTCATGAGGTAAGATTTCGGCACCAGATGAAAAATAGTATAATTGAACAGAAACTATATCTCCAATGTCGCCCCTCTTAATTCTCTTTGCCATCTCAACGTATGGAGTAGCATAGCGAATCTGAAATCCATCAAAAGCAGAGAGTCTTCCATTTATATTTTTTCCTGTACGTATTACCTGCTTACACCCTTCAGCATCTATCGATATTGGTTTTTCGCAATAGAGATGCCTTCCAGCTTTTACTGCATCTTCAGTAATTTTAGGGTGTGTGTAAGCCGGGGAAGCTATTATTACAGCATCAATGTTTTTATTTTCAAGTAACCGCATGTAAGAGTCATAGCCTATGTAGCAACTCTTTTTATCAACAGCAGCAAAACCATTGTTGCTATTAAGTTCGTTGGCAAAACTAAGCCAGTTGGTCACTTTGTCTTCAAAAATATCAGCAAGAGCTGTAATCTGAATGTTTGTATTTGCTGCCATACTTCCAAGAATACCTCTTGCACGTGATCCACAGCCCACGAGTCCAACTCTTACGGCAGAATTGTTATTTGAGGCAAATACGATGTTTGGCTTTAGGATGGTTAGAGTAGACAGTGCAGATACATTTCTGATAAAATTTCTTCTGTTCATCATGACTGTTTTTATATGAATTAGGTAATTAATTAGTTTTGTGTTTTGAAGCAAATGTAGTTATTATTCATTAATATGCTCTAGTTCATACGACTAAAATTATTATAAGTTTTTAGTTATGATTCAAATACTAAAATAAAAATACCTGTTTTTACTTGTGTAAGGAAAATAAAATCATTACTTTTGCAAACTTTTTCGTATACAAAAAACGAAAATTAGTTATAAATTAAAATTCAAGACAGCAAAATGCCAAAAATGAAGACTAACTCCGGTGCCAAAAAGAGGTTCGCCCTTACCGGATCAGGAAAAATCAAGAGGAAGCATGCTTTTAAAAGTCACATTCTGACTAAAAAAAGCAAGAAGCGTAAGAGAAATCTTACTAAAACAGGCCTTGTAAACAAAGCTGACCTAAACAGTATTAAAACACTATTAGCTTTGAAATAAACGTCAGTTCTGACGCTTCCCAAAACGAGATTTATTAACAGGATGCATAGCTCTAAAGAGTCTCCTTACAGAGGGAACGCTATCATTCAAAACAAGTAACATTATGCCAAGATCAGTAAATCATGTTGCATCGCGCAACAGAAGGAAAAAAATCCTAAAATTAACTAGAGGCTATATAGGTGCACGCAAGAATGTGTGGACAGTAGCCAAAAACACGTGGGAAAAAGGTCTTACTTATGCCTATCGTGACCGCAAAAACAAAAAACGCAACTTCAGAGCTCTATGGATACAGCGTATTAATGCTGCTGCTCGTGAAAACGGTATGTCTTATTCACGCCTGATGGGTGCGCTTCATAAAAATGAAATCGATATCAACCGCAAAGTTCTTGCCGATTTGGCAATGAATCATCCGGAAGCTTTTAAAGCAATTGTTGATAAGGTAAAATAAAATCAGCAACTGCTGAATAGAAACAGAAAGGAAGAATCATCTGATGATTTTTCCTTTTTTGTTTTTATATGCAAAAATTGAGGATTTCAATGCTATCTTTGTAAAAAACATTGATAATATTAATAAAGTATGTTGACAAGAAAATTATTTAACAGAATAAGTCTCGCACTTATTTTTTCTTTATTACTAACAGGATGTAATTCAGCTTCAGGCAAGAAATCGGTTTCAACAGTATACAAAAATCCATTACCTGTGGAGTTTGGCGATCCTTTTATATTATCTGCTTCTGATGGTAAATACTACATGTATGGTACAGGAGGTACTGACAAGGGATTTGTTGCTTATAGTTCGGAGAATCTGGCCGACTGGACACTTGTAGGTCAGGTTTATGATGGCAGTGAACCGGATTCATGGACATTGAAAAATTATTGGGCTCCTGAAGTTTATGAGATTGATAATAAGTATTATATGTTTTTTAGTGCAGACTGGAAGGTTAATCCAACTAATGAGCTGGAGAATTTTCGCATAGGTGTTGCAGTTTCAGATAGTCCAGCCGGTCCTTTTAAAGAGGTTTCCGATAAACCTTTGTTTGATCCGGGTTATCCAATAATTGATGCAAACATACTCAGACATGAAGGAAGGACATATCTTTATTATTCTCGCTGCTGCTATAAACACCCTGTAAAAAGTGAAGTGGCCGACTGGGCTCGTACAGTTGGTCTTTTCAATGAGGTAGAGGAGAGCTGGGTATATGGTGTTGAGATTTCTAATGACTTTACTACTGTAATTGGTGAACCAGTATTGTTGTTACAACCACCATATGAGATGAGCAATCCTCAGACAGAGTGGGAGAGTCGTTCCGTTACCAACGGTGAGGTTAATCGCAGATGGACTGAGGGTTCTTTTGCCTTTGAACATAAAGGGAAAATATATATGATGTACTCTGCCAACTACTTTGGAGGTGAACATTATGCAGTAGGATATGCTATATCGGACAATCCTCTTGGCCCTTTTGTTAAAGCGAAAGAAAATCCTGTACTTGAAAAAAACATCTCAAAAGGTGGTGAGGTTACCGGAACCGGTCATAATATGGTATTCCGTTCAAAAGATAATAGTAAAATGTACTGTGTATATCATGGTAGAACAGAAAAAACAGGCAGCGAGAGAGTGGTGTTTATAGATGAGATGTGGATTGATGAACTGGGGCGTCTAATTGTTGACGGACCTTCTACACATGAAAAAGAATTTTAAATTATTGATATGAGAACCATCACACTGGAAGAACAGGAGCAGATAGAAGGTATTATAAAAAAATGCAAAGTATGCTATGTTGGTATGTCCGATAATGAAGGGATACCATATGTACTGCCAATGAATTTCGGCTTTCACGAAAATGTCATATATCTGCACTCCGCACAGGAAGGTAAATCAATAAGTATACTTAAAAATAATCCTATTGTATGTGTAACCTTCTGTACTGAGCCGGAACTTGTGTGGCAGAATGAAGAGGTGGCTTGCAGTTATCGCGTACGTTCAGAAAGTATAATTTGCAATGGTAAGGTCGTATTTGAAGAGGATTATGATGAAAAAGTAAAGGCCCTTGACATAATTATGCAACAGTATTCTGAAAGGGAGTTTAAATACTCCGAACCATCTGTTAAGAATGTTAAGATATGGAAGGTTGAGATTGAGGATATATCTGCAAGAGAGTATGGAGTACCCGGAGTAAAAGCAATAAAGTATAAGGACAGAGTAATATTTTAACTTCAACTCTTATGCTATATTAATATTAAAACATTTTTCCTTTCAGGCTGTTTATAAATGCAGTACTATTACTAATTATTTAAATAAGAATGAATAAACTTACAACAATAGTAATATCACTTTTTATTGTGGTATCCGCTTATGCATCAGAACCGGTAATCAAAGAGACTGCAAAGCCTATTGAGCTTACAAAAGCCACATTTCTTGAGAAGGTTTTCGATTATGAAAAAAATCCTGATACATGGAAATACAATGGTGATAAACCTGCCATTGTTGACTTCTATGCTACATGGTGTGGTCCTTGCAGAGTTACATCTCCAATACTTAAGGATCTGGCTGCAGAGTATGGAGGGGAGGTCTATATTTATAAGATTGATGTAGATAAAGAGCCCGAACTGGCACGTATGTTCGGTGTTAGGAGCATACCCACTTTCCTTTTTATACCTATGGATGAACAACCACAAATGGGGATGGGCGCCCTTCCCAAAAAGTCTTTCAAGGAAGTTATAGACACTTTCCTGCTCAAGGAAAGTAAAAAGTCCAGCTTGTGATCCAGAGAATTTATTTGATCTATGATAACCAGTCTGCAAAATCCTGCAATTAAAAATATTGTAAAGCTATCCAAGAGTAAAGAGAGGCGCGATCAGCAACTTTTCGTCATAGAGGGAGCACGTGAGCTCTCTCTGGCAATTCAGAGCAGTTATAAGATCGAAACTGTGTATGTTTGTCGTGAGAAATTTGCAGATACGAAATACCCAAATGTTCTTAACTCTTTACATGATAACATTCTATTCGACATCTCACCTGCTGTTTTTGAAAAGATAGCCTACAGAGAAAATTCAGATGGACTGGTTGCACTAGCTCGACCGAAATCACATAGACTGGAAGATCTTAAACTTTCAGAAACTCCGTTTATTATACTGTTGGAGTCAGTAGAAAAACCGGGCAATCTGGGTGCTGTGCTTCGTACTGCAGATGCAGCGGCAGTAGATGCAGTTATTGTATGCGACCCTCAAACAGATCTTTATAATCCTAATGTCATTAGATCGGGGGTAGGTGGACTATTTACTGTTCAAACAGCTGTATGCTCTTCAGGAGAGGCTTTAGAATGGCTTAAGAGAAAAAAAATCAATATTTATGCAGCAGAACTTGAAGCTGCAGAGTATTATCAAAATATTGACTTCCGAAAATCATCAGCAATTGTGATGGGAACAGAGGCTGATGGGTTAACAGACTTCTGGATAAATAATGCAACAGAGCGAATCAAAATTCCAATGTTAGGAAAGATTGACTCGCTCAATGTTTCGGTTTCTACTGCCGTGATTACTTTCGAGGCTAAACGGCAAAGAGGCTTTAAATAAGTAATCTATTCTATATCATATCCCCAGGTTTTACCTTTCTCTGTAGCAGGCAATCCTCTTTTTATCCAAATAGGTGCAGGATCCCCTTTAAGGTAATGATCAAAGAATTGCTGTAAACGAATTGACAGATCTTTGCTATTCCTGCGATTTACCAGATTATGTGCTTCGTTATTATACTGAAGCAACCATACCGGTTTACCAAGGCGACGCATCGACATAAACAGCTCAATACCCTGATACCAGGGAACTGCCCCATCCTTGTCGTTATGCATAATTAATAGTGGTGTTTTTATATTCTCTGTGTAAAATACAGGTGAATTCTTTATATAGAGATGTAGTGAGTCGTTCATCGTTGCACCTAAACGTGACTGTGTCTGTTCATACTGATATTGCCTGCTCCTACCTGTTTCCCATCGGATACCACCATAAGCACTTGTCATATTTGATACAGGTGCACCTGCTCCTGCAGCTTTAAACATATCAGTCTGAGTAACTATATAAGCCACCTGATATCCACCCCAGCTTTGTCCCTGAATTGCCATGTTTTCTGCATCCACCCAGCTATTTTTTGCAAGTGCTTCTGCTCCCGAAACAACTGCATTATATGAGTCCATACCCGGTTGTCCAACTGTATAATGTATGTCGGGTGTGAACACAATATAGCCACGACTCACGAAAAAAGGAATGTTTATGATAGAGCGACTGGGTGCAGGTGGAAAGTATGAATAGAGATCATCAGAATGTTTCTCATAAAAATATATAATCACAGGATATTTTTTTTCAGGATCAAAATCCTCTGGTTTATATACAATACCCTGCAGAGGAATACCTGTATATGATGTCCATGAAAACATTTCAGCTGTACCCCAGTTATAATCCTTCATCTGAGGATTGATATCGGTCAGTTTTTCCGATTTCTTCCAGTAGTCGCTAGTTAAATAGAGGTCAGGTGATGTATTGAAATTGCTTTTCTGATATACAAATATATCTGCATTTTTAGCTTTCATCTGTCCTGAAAATGTGTAGCCATCCATAACTCTTTTCTGGAGAGGATTGCGTCCTTTCTGTTTGAGAGTGTAATATCCGGACTCTTTACTAACATTGTTAAAAGCTGAAAGTAGTAAAATATCATCAGCCTCTATAAAACGTTTATCAGGATCAGTGTTTATATATCTGAATGTTATGGAGTCGTTGCGACCACTATTCTGTGTTATGTTAACAGCTTTTTTTACACCATCAGGATCAATTTTCCATATGTCAAACATGTCATTAACAAGAATATATTCGTCGTTTTCTCCCCAGGCAGCTATACCATAAGATCTTGGTGGTCGCGGAACATCATTCTCTTCATCCCAGAAATTGACCGGAATATCCTTTGTCATATTTACCAGTGACTTATTACTGTTGTTATATGCAAACCAGTTCCTATTCTCTTCATCCCACCAGTAGATATAATTTCCCTTAGGAGAAAGGGTAGTGTAGCCATTCAGTGCTTTTGCAACCTCATGCAGGCTATTGTCAGTTAAATCCATAACCCAGACATCATACTTGGGCGAAAGGTCCCACTGACTCTCAATCAAATATGGCAGGTTAGATGTGAGAAGGACATATCGCCCATTACCCTCATCAGAAACTGATGCATAAGGCCTCAATTCATCTGCCAGGGGTATGAAGTTATTCAAATTATCTGTATAAATTATTCCTGTAAAGGTTTCTCTTTCTCTTCTTCTTTTTTCAGCAAGCTGCTGTGGTTGTATAATCGGATCCTTCCAGTGCCAGATATCCAGTTCAGCCATTTCAAAATCTACTATGGTAGTATCCTTAGGCTCTTTCCTTGGAGCTGCTCCAATCAGAATACGACTGCCATCCTTACTAAAGCGGGGTGATGCATATTCATTGAATATCCAGTGTTCAGGCATTCCGGTGATTGATTTATCAGCAAAAACTAGCGCAGAGTCAAGGCCGGATTTATAATACCTCAGATCGTATATCTTTTGTTCAGTTTTAGAAGTATCACCTGTAGCGATATATACAATTTGTTCACCCGCTTCATCAAAAGTCAATGATTTATATTCTACATCTTCACCCGAAATAATCTTTTTTATATTCTTACTAATTTCGACAAGTTCAACACGAGCAAAATCAGTTGTGTCCTTATTTTCCGGCTGAATTGATACAGCAAAGCTGGTGTCGAACCTATTGAAGACATACTCTTTTGCATTTCTGAAAGTATCCTCCTTTTGAGTCAGCAGATTTCTGAGAATCAATACTTCTTTTTCTCTGGCATCCTTTTTGTTGGTAGTATCTTTAGGAAGAGCAACTGTGTATGCAACATTAACAATCATATCCTGAGCGGTTTTATACGACCTCACACCAGGGATCTTTTCAGTATTAAATGTTAGATTGTCAATAATCAGAAGAGAGTCTTCCGGCATCTCTTCCTTTGTTTTTTTATCGATGCGGGCTTGGCGGCGATCAGCAAATGGAGCTTTAAGAAGTCCAACCGTCCACCTGCCATCTGTCGAAAGTTTATAACTTCTGACTCTATCGAAGGTGAGAGCAATCTTATTAACACTATTCTTTATAAAGAGAGCAGTGTCACCTTCCTGAGGTGAAATTAATGAACTGACAATTTTGCCATCATTACTTATGGTGATATCGGAAAGACTTTTCCATCCATCATAGACTGAGTGATCGAGTTGTTTTTTCTGAGAATAAATGGCAAAGGTGATTAACAGTAGACTAATTGTCAGAAAGAAAGATTTACTCATAATCAATTTAATTATTTTTTACCGGCTAACTTTGATTTTCCGGTTATGTAAATAGATTTTATAAACTCTTATCGATAAAATTAACGTACAATTAACAAAAGTACAAATTTTTCAAACATAACATGTCAAATAGCTGTTTTAATAAAGCGTAGAGCTACATTTTAAATGAAAATACAGGGGTAAATGTAATGATATACAACAATAGGTACAAAATAGAATTAAAAGGCAAGGAATTGCCGCCTAAAAGTTCAATTGAAAATATAAAAGGGATCACTTCAGTAGAATATAATAAAAGGGATCATACTGTCTCTGTTACAATTGATGAGAAACTTGAAGATGATGCTGCTGAGATACTGCAAAATGTAGTTTCGGAAATACGTAACTCAGGAGGTGAGGTGGTAACAGAAAAAATTTCTCAGCCAGTGCTGAATATGACCTGTGCTGCTTGTGCATCAAGTACACAGAATATTTTATCATTTGTTCCGGGTGTTATAACCGTTTCTGTGAATTACGGAAACGGTAAAGGGAATATTGAATTCCTTCCCGGAATTGCAGCACCTTCTGATATGAAGAGTTCACTTCAGGAGATAGGTTATGATCTTCTTATTGATGAAGAGGAGTCATCATTTGAAAATGTTGAGCATATTAAAAGGGAGAAATATAAAAAACTGCGACTTCACACAATCTGGGCAATAATACTTGCAATACCACTTACAATAATTGGGATGTTCTTTATGGATATTCCATTCGCCAATGAGATTATGCTGCTCTTGTCAACTCCCATACTTTTCATTTTCGGGAGAAGATTCTTTATAGGTGCATTGAAACAGGCCCGTCATGGTTCTGCTAACATGGATACACTTGTAGCCCTGAGTACAGGTATCGCATACCTGTTTAGTCTTTTCAACATGATTTATCCCCAATTTTGGGAAATGAGAGGTCTGGAAGCCCATGTTTACTTTGAAGCTGCCGGAGTTATTGTTGCATTTATCCTGCTTGGGAAACTGATGGAGGCCAGAGCCACGGGAAGCACCTCCGATGCAATTAAAAAACTGATGGGATTGCAACCCTCAACCGTTGTTGTATTTCGTGATGGAGAACCTGTAGAGATTGCAATAGCAGATGTTGCAATTGATGATATAGTACTTGTTAAACCAGGTGATAAAATAGCTGTTGATGGTGAGGTGCTGGAGGGTAACTCTTTCGTAGATGAAAGCATGATTTCCGGTGAACCGATTCATGTAGAAAAGAAACCGGGCGAAAAGGTTTTTGCAGGTACTATCAATCAGAAAGGCAGTTTCCGGTTTAAAGCAAAAAAAGTGGGTAAGGATACACTTCTTGCGCAAATTATTAAAACAGTTGACGAGGCGCAGGGGAGCAAGGCACCTGTTCAGGGACTGGTCGACAAGATAGCCGGAATATTTGTACCCGTGGTTATTGGCATAGCTCTGCTCAGTTTCCTTATATGGTTGATTTTTGGAGGTGAAGAGGGATTTGTGTACGGACTAATGGCAATGGTTACTGTGCTGGTAATTGCCTGTCCATGTGCTTTGGGATTGGCAACACCAACTGCTATTATGGTTGCAATTGGTAAAGGGGCCAACGAGGGAATACTGATCAAAGATGCTGAAAGTCTGGAGATGGCCAGGGAAATTGACATTGTCGTACTTGATAAAACAGGAACAATTACCGAAGGTAAACCTCAGGTAACCTCAATTACATGGAGTGGAAACTCTCTCCCAATTCACCAGGATATCCTATATAGTATAGAACATCAGTCGGAACACCCCCTGGCAGACGCCATAACAAAAGAACTCAGTGATAGCAGCACGCTTTTAGAGAATGTGTCGGTAGAGCAGGTAAGTGGTAAAGGGATAGAGGGTACCTATGAAGATAAAACATACTATATTGGTAATGAGCAGTATATCTCTTCTAAAGGGATTAGTATATCTCAGGAGTTGCAGGAAAAAATTGAAGAGGAACTTAATGCGGCTCATACGATTTCCATTATTGCTGATGAGAAAGAGGCTTATGGAGTGGTTGGAATAACTGATAAACTTAAATCGACTTCTAAAGAGGCAATAAGTACACTAAAGAGTATGGGTATAGATGTTGCAATTTATACCGGCGATAATGAGAAAGTGGCAGCCGCACTTGCAGGAGAGCTTGGGATAAAAAATTTTAAAGGTGGAGTCTTGCCTGAGGAAAAGGCCGACTTAGTAAAAGCCTTACAGCAACAGGGCAGGAAGGTTGCAATGGTAGGTGATGGTATCAATGATAGTGGAGCACTTGCTCAGTCTGATGTAAGTATTGCAATGGGTGCAGGGAGTGACATTGCTATGGATGTGGCAAAAATGACTATAATCTCATCCGACCTGAATAAGATTCCCAAGGCTATACATCTTTCACATGCAACAGTTAGAACAATACGTCAAAATCTCTTCTGGGCATTTATATACAACGTTATTGGCATCCCTGTTGCAGCGGGTGTGCTATATCCGCTTACCGGATTTATGCTTAATCCGATGATTGCCGGTGCCGCTATGGCTCTCAGCTCCGTGAGTGTTGTTACAAACAGTCTCAGATTAAAAACCAAAAAGATTTGATTTATCACACGCGATGTTTAAAATACCACACCCATAGGGCGGTTGCTCAAAACTGGAATTCCCAGTTTATGTTCTACATATTGAAAGTAGTAAAACAGTTTGTGGTTTAGCTCAAAACCGTAATCAGTATTTGGATCATAAACGATTATAGTTTGAAAAAAAGAGCCTCTTCCCGAACTTCTTGCCAGGGAGTTCCAGGCTGTTACATATTGAAAATTCCAACCTTCGTAATATTGCTGTGAACGGTATCTTGACGGTGAATTTTGTAACATATACCAAGTATCAAATCCCGGATCTAAAACAATCAGTTCATATTCGAGGGTATCTAACTCCATTGAAGCGATATCCTGTGAAATTTCATTACTGTTTGGTTCAATCATTACCACTCCTTTGGGACCATAGCAGTTTATCAAAAATGAAAAAGCAGAAATCAGAATAAGTAACTTTTTCATAATTCTCTTTTTTGTTTATTTAATACAACTTCCTCTATATTAAATAACAACTGAGAGCGACTTTTGTCCTTATTTATTCTTGTATTCTTCTGTTCTGAAAGAAGAACATAAGACCGAGGTAAGAACAATATAAGTCCAAAATAAGAGTAGTACAGATCACATCCGGCCGGATATAATCATCAACTAATTTTAGATTTTATCATAACTTGAAATAAGCAATCCTACAACTTCAGAATAATTCTCTGTCCCCGAGCTTACCCTGTTGCTCTTGAGGTATGCATTGTAAGCTCTGTCCTGAGCAGATGACAGAGTCGCATTTCTTGCAGCTAACCAATGTTTACGGTTGCGTTGCAGGTCTGCAATGATTTCGGGACGAATAGAGTTGATGATTGTTTCATATTGCTCGGGCAGATGAGTATAGATATCATTAAGTAAATAGCCTATAATAGATACATAAGCACTGTATCGTATTCTTTCGTCATCGCTGTTAATACATACCAGGAAAGCGTAAAGATTTGCCTCAGATTCACTGGCTATGCCAAACTGATGCGACATCTCATGCGCCAGCGTAAAAGGGTATGTGAAATTGAGACCATAGTTGTTTACATGGATCTCATTGAAGAATGGTCCAAAGTATCCGGAAACACCCATCTTGGAATAAAGTGGTTCAAATATCATCTTTTTAGGGACTCTTTTTCCATTTGGGTAGTTGATGGAGAGTGATTCACTAAGCTTGTTGTACGAGTTTTCCAGATCAAGTCTTACCCCCTCTTTCTCCAGTACATCAAATTCAACATATGAATTATTTGCATCAGCAATAAAACGATTTGTGAAATTCAGAAGATTTTCGGCATTGTACTGTGACTGTTGATTGTCGGTGCGACTATAATAATCCTTTCTGAAATATGATATTCCCCAGCCGAAATAGAACCATAGTACCAATACAACCGTTAATCGTAAAAGTAAGTATAGAAATTTTTTAAAGCTTGTTTGTCTGATAATCAGAAATAGGATCAGTTTAAGTAAATAGAGTAGAGCCACTACTATAAACAGATCATATACAGAAAATGGGATTAATCCTGAGACTGAGGAAAGAGCTGTGGATATAAAAGGGTAAACATTCTGAATGTACCATTCTGAAAGAGTGGGGGTGCGACTGAATAGTGCAATCACTAAAATGGCTGCTAATGTGATGATCAGCAGTCGTATCAATTTCTTTTTCTCTCTTCTGCTCTTAAGCCTCTGGCCTCTTTTGTCTGCTCTTTTTGCCATATTGCCGATTAAATAATAAATCTGTCTGTTAACTGTTAAGATCAAAATTAATCTGAATATTCATATTTTACTACACCATATTACATTTCTTTACATAAATCTTAACAGGATTATTCTTCCAATGATAAATTATATCAGCGATGATTGGGTAAAATCGTTCAGTAAATGTTATATTTGAATTATTGAAATTATTCTGTACACTATAAATAGAAACTGAATTAATTATGAAAACAATGAAATTTAAAACAAACATAAATTGTTCAAACTGTTTAGCTAAAGTAACCCCATTTCTCGATAAGAAGGTTGGAAAGGAGTTGTGGAGCGTAGATATTGATAATCCGGATAAGATATTGACTGTTGATTCAGATGATTTAACAACCGATGATATAGTGAAAACGGTTAAAAGAACAGGATTTGAAGCTGAAGCAATATAATCTGTAATATAATTCTGCAGTAAGTTGCAGAAATGCTTGCAGCAAGTAATGGCATAAGTTGACAAATGATTTATAAGATTCAAAAAAGTAAAAGATTTATGAACTCAAAAAGTGATAATGTGATCAAAATATTATACTTATCAGTAGCTGTTTTAGCCCTTCTTTTATCAGCTGCCGGCTGTGGATCCAAAGAGGGTAAGGAGAACTATCTAAAGTTCAAAAAGATTAGTGATACACATGAGTATTTTGCTTATAAAGCAGATAGCACATTGCTTATAAGTGGTCACAGAGGCACCAAAGAGGAAGGGTATCCTGAGAATAGTATAGAGGGCTTTCAACAAGCGCTGAGCAGAGTTCCCCTCTTTTTTGAAGTTGATCCGCGACTAACCAAAGATAGCGTTATTGTGCTGATGCATGATGAGACTATCGACAGAACAACAAATGCATCAGGTAAATTGTCTGACTACACATACGAGGAGCTATTATCAATCAGGCTCAAAGATCATGAAGGCAATATTACTGCTTCAATGATACCTAAACTGGAAGAAGTGTTCGAGTGGTGTAAAGGTAAGAGTGTAGTAAACCTTGACAGGAAAGATGTGCCGCATCAAATGATTGTGGATCTTATTCAGAAGCATAAAGCTGAGAAATATGTAATGCTTACAGTTCACACCGGCGCACAGGCAAGGTACTACCACGACAGGCTGCCTGGTATTATGCTTTCAGTAGCTGTCAGAAATGAAGCAGAGTATGAAGATATTGACATATCAGGTGTACCATGGGAAAATATGATTGCCTATGTTGGTCAGAGCATTAATGAATCAAACAGGCATATTGTAGAAAAACTGCATGCAAATGGTGTAAGATGCATGGTTTCTTTTGCTCCTACACACGACAGACTCAGAACAACGGAACAGAGAATGGCAGCTTATTTGAGAGAGGTGGAAAACTCGGTATATAAGCCGGATATTATTGAGTCTGACTATCCTGTTGAGGTTTGGAGCGTTTTTGGGGATCAATAGTTGGTCTGTTTAAGAAAAATAACTGTTTTAATATCTTAGAAAGATCAAAACAGTTAAAATCGAAATAATATTTGCATATTGAAATTTAATTCCATTTCTTTGCAACGATATAATAGCGAAATTATGAATTTACTTCTAAACGGATATTGGTGGCGTAACTTACAACTCAAAAAGTCGTAAGGAGAAGCAACTATGTCTTGAATTAAGTTTAAACAATATAATTTAAAGAGCCTGTCGCAATCCTGCGACGGGCTTTTTAAGTTTTAGGGGCATCACTATACATAAGCTAAAATATTATTTTGTCATTTTATAGAACAAAAAGATCAGGATCATTGTAAAAGGAGAGTATTCAGATTTTAAGCAGAAAGAAAAAAATAAAACAATATGAAACAGTATTCAGTAGATGAGAGAGGTTATTACGGTGAGTTTGGAGGAGCATTTATTCCCGAAATTCTTCATAAGTGTGTTACTGACCTTAAAAAAGCATATCTGCCAATAATGGAAAGCAGTAAATTTCAGCAAGATTTTAATAAGCTATTACAAGATTATGTGGGACGACCTTCTCCATTATACCTTTCACGACAACTGTCAGAACGGTTTGGTGCAAAGATATATCTTAAACGTGAGGACCTTAATCATACAGGTGCTCATAAGATTAACAATACAATTGGTCAGATTCTGATTGCCCGCGAAATGGGGAAAACGCGCATTATTGCTGAAACAGGTGCAGGACAGCATGGTGTTGCAACAGCAACAGTTTGTGCGCTGATGCAGATGCCTTGTACTGTTTATATGGGTGAGACAGATGTTAAGCGTCAGCAGGTAAATGTTAAGAAAATGGAGATGTTAGGTGCCACTGTTGTACCGGTAACCTCAGGTAATATGACACTTAAAGATGCCACAAATGAGGCCATAAGAGACTGGTGCAGTCACCCCTCAGACACACATTATATAATTGGGTCAACAATTGGTCCACACCCATACCCCGATATGGTAGCCCGTTTGCAATCTGTTATCAGCAAAGAGATAAAAGTTCAGCTTACCGAAAAAGAGGGCAGGGATTATCCGGACTATCTGGTTGCATGTGTTGGTGGAGGCAGTAATGCTGCAGGTACCATTTATGAATATCTTGACAATGACAATGTTAAGATAATTCTTGCAGAAGCAGGAGGAAAAGGTGTTGAGAGTGGTGAATCAGCTGCTACAATACATTTAGGTACAGCAGGTGTTTTACATGGATGCAGAACATTGTTAATGCAGACAGAAGATGGACAAATTACTGAGCCATACTCAATTTCAGCAGGACTGGATTATCCGGGAATCGGGCCAATTCATGCTAATCTTGCAAAACAGAAGCGTGCTGAGGTACTGGCTGTTAATGATGATGAGGCGCTTAAAGCAGCTTTTGAACTGACACGAAGAGAGGGAATAATCCCAGCTTTGGAATCGGCACATGCATTAGCTGCATTGGAGAAAGTGACATTTATGCCTGATGATATTGTAGTTCTAACTCTATCTGGCAGGGGGGACAAAGATCTTGAGACCTACTTCAAATATGAGGGGCATTATTAATAAAATCGGTAATTGATACTAAACAGATAATTACAATCATATGCAATACAGATATAAGACAAACAGCAAGAAAATCATGGGAGATCTTCACACACCGGTAAGCATTTACCTTAAAGTGAGAGATTCATTTCCCCAGTCGGCTCTTCTCGAAAGTTCCGATTTCCATGTCAATGAAAATAGTATCTCATATATAGCACTCAAGCCAATGGCACGGGTAGAGGTAAACAGAGGTGTCTGCACAATGAGGTTTCCCGATGAAACAGAAGAGAGCAGGAGTCTAACTGGAGATTTCACCGTATCAGATGCATTGAGTGGTTTTATCAAAAGGTTTGATGTGACAGGCAGTGAAAATGGTAATATCGGTCTGTTTGGCTATACCACTTTTAACTGTGTGAAATATACAGAAAACATCAATATTAAAGAGAGCAGAGAAGAGCGTAACGATGCTCCCGATATGTTGTACATAATTTATAAGTATATACTGGTTTTCAACCATTTTACAGATGAGATCACACTGATTGAGTTGCAGAGGGACAACGAACTTAGCAACCTTCATAAGATTGAGTCGCTTATCAATCAGCGTAACTTTGCCAATTACAATTTTTTTACTGAGGGAGAGGAGTTCAGTACCATTTCAGATGAAGAGTATAAGCAGTATGTAAGACTTGGTGTTGAGCATTGCAAAAAAGGAGATCTGTTTCAGATAGTGCTTTCAAGGAGATTTGTACAACCATTCTCTGGTGATGATTTTAAAGTTTATCGTGCACTGCGTACTATAAACCCTTCGCCATATCTTTTCTACTTTGATTTTGGGGGGTACAGGATATTTGGCTCTTCGCCTGAGACGCATTGCAAGATTGAAGGAAAGCGAATCAGCATAGATCCTATAGCCGGTACAACAAAGCGTACAGGCAATTATAACCAGGATATGGAAGGAGTTAAATTTCTGCTGAATGATCCTAAAGAAAATGCAGAGCATGTAATGCTGGTTGACCTTGCACGAAATGATTTGAGTCGCAATGCCCACAACGTTGAGGTTGAGTTTTTCAGAGAACCTCAGTTTTACTCTCATGTAATTCACCTTGTGTCGCGTGTGAGTGGTATACTTAATGATGATGCTGACCCGATTAAGGCATTCTTCGACACCTTCCCTGCAGGTACATTGTCAGGTGCACCAAAAGTACGTGCCATGCAGTTGATATCAGAAATAGAGTCACATAATCGCGGTGCTTATGGAGGCTGTATCGGATTTATAGGAATGAACGGCAGTCTGAATCAGGCAATAACCATTCGCACATTCGTCAGTCGTAACAACCAATTATGGTATCAGGCTGGAGCAGGTGTAGTATCACAGAGCGACGATGAATATGAGCTAAACGAAGTAAAGAGTAAGCTCGGAGCCCTTAAGCAAGCAATTGACAAAGCTTCGGAACTCTATAATTCATAACAGAAGATCTCAATAAATTAACATCAGATGATGAAAACAAAAAAAATACTTCTTTTCGATAATTACGATTCATTCACCTATAATTTAGTTCATGCAATAAAATCGCTTGGATATAGTGAAGTGGATGTTAAGCGCAATAATAAAATAGAATTAGCAGATGTAAATCAGTATGATAAGATTATACTTTCACCGGGACCTGGCGTTCCGGAGGAGGCCGGTATTATGCTTGATCTGATTAAAGAGTATGCCGAAACCAAAAGTATTTTGGGCGTATGCCTTGGTCACCAAGCCATAGGTCAGGTGTTTGGCGCTGGTTTGACCAACATACCAAATGTATTCCATGGAGTGCAGACGCCAATAAAGATTGTAGGCAACGACTACATTTTTAACGGATTGCCGGAAGAGATAGCTGCAGGCCGATACCACTCCTGGATAGTATCAAAAGAGAACTTCCCGGCCGATCTTGTAATAACGGCAGTGGATAACAGTGGTGATATTATGGCTCTCAAGCACAGAACTCTTGATCTTCACGGTGTGCAGTTTCATCCCGAATCTATACTTACACCAGATGGGATAAAGATTATTAATAATTTCTTAGAATGAGGACAGCTAAATATGAAGGATATACTTTATAAATTATTCGACTACAATTATCTTACCCGTGATGAGGCTAAGCAGGTATTAATTGATATAGTTAAGGGTGGTGTACCTGAAACTCAGATTGCTTCACTAATAACCTCATTTTTGATGAGGAGTATATCTGTTGATGAAATACTTGGATTCAGAGATGCTCTTCTTGAAATGCGAGTGATGGTAGACTTATCCGACTACTCACCACTGGATATTGTAGGAACAGGAGGGGATGGAAAAAATACATTCAATATATCAACAACTGCATGTTTCGTTGTTGCAGGTGCCGGTTATAATGTTGTCAAGCATGGTAATTACGGAGCCACCTCAATTAGTGGTGCCAGTAATGTTATTGAGCAACAGGGAGTGAAATTCCATGCAGATAATGATCTTTTCAGAAAGAGCCTGGATAAATGTAATATTGCATACCTACACGCACCGCTTTTTAGTCCGGCACTTAAAGCCGTTGCACCAGTGCGAAAGAGTCTTGGGGTGCGAAACTTCTTTAATGTGCTGGGACCGCTTGTGAATCCTGTTCAGCCGGAATTTCAGATGCTTGGGGTGTATGACCTTGCAATGTTAAGATTATACAGCTATATCTATCAGGAGGAAAACAAGAAATTCACTATAGTGCACAGTATGGATGGATATGATGAGATATCGCTGACCAGTCAGTTTAAAGTTGTTTCCAACCGAGGAGAACAGCTGTTTATGCCAGATGATCTTGGATTTAAGAGATTGAATCAGGAGGATCTTTATGGTGGTGATACCCCAGAAGATGCTTCAAAGATTTTCCGGGATGTACTTAGTGCCAGTGCTACTGAAGCTCAGACTAATGCGGTTTTGGTTAACGCAGCTTTTGGAATTCAGACTGTTGATCAGACCAAAACCATTGAGGAGTGTATAGAGATTGCTCGTGATTCACTTTATGGGAAGAAGGCTCTTAAAGTTCTTGAGAAATTTATTGAGATTAACAGTTGAATAATTCGGAGTTGATTATGAGAGATATATTAAGCGAAATAGTTGATAATAAAAGAATTGAAGTTGCAAAGCAAAAAGATCTGGTCTCTTTAAGAGATATAGAGAGACAACTTATGCAGGCAGATGAAATTCCATTCTACTCTTTGAAAGAGTCACTTGAAAGTTCTGAAACCGGTATCATATCAGAATTTAAGCGACGCTCACCCAGCAAGGGATGGTTACATGAGGATGCAGACGTCAATATTATTACAAAGGAGTATGAGTCATCAGGAGCAGCTGCACTATCTGTACTTACAGACGAGAAATATTTTGGGGGTACGCTAGCTGATTTGATGAGTGCAGCAAAAAACGTTCATATTCCAGTAATGAGGAAAGAGTTTATTATTGATGAGTATCAGATATATGAGGCTAAGCTGGCAGGAGCAAGTGCAATTTTATTAATTGCAGCTGCAATAACTAAGGAGGAGTCAAAACGATTTACAGCGCTTGCCGGGCAGTTGCAGCTGGATGTGCTGTTGGAATTACATGATGAAAAGGAGACAGATTATGTCACCCCTTTAAACAATCTGATAGGAGTTAATAACAGAAACCTGGGAAGTTTCGTGACCGATTTGGAGAAGTCGTTCCGAATGTCTGATCTGCTTCCAAAAAATGCATTATGGATCTCAGAAAGTGGCATTTCTGATGCAGGGATTGTTAAAGAACTAAGAGACGCAGGTTACAAAGGATTTCTGATTGGTGAATATTTTATGAAGTCAGGAACACCAGGAAAAAGTCTGAACGAATTTATTCAACAGATTAAAAAGAAATAGTGTTTAATATATAGTTCGGATATTAATATTATAAACTATAGTAAACTAATTTGATATGATTATAAAAGTTTGCGGAATGCGTGATGAAGAGAATATCCGGCAGTTGGAACAACTGGATATCGATTGGATTGGATTCATATTCTATCCTGATTCACCACGATTTGCAGGAAAGAGAGTGAAATATCTTCCTGCTAAAATAAAAAAAATAGGGGTGTTCGTAGATCAGAACCCACAGGTCATACGTGAACGTGCTGCAGATAATCAACTGTATGCTATTCAGCTTCATGGCAGTGAACCGCCATGGTATTGCATCAATCTGCGTTTAGAGGGGTATAAGTTAATTAAGTCTTTTGGGATAGATAAAGATGGCCACTTGCCAAATGCACAATTAAATGCATATGAGGGTAAATGTGACTATTATCTCTTTGATACAAAAACAGAACTTCATGGTGGGTCAGGTGAGAAATTCAACTGGAGTAGTCTGGAGAATTATAAAGGCGAAACCCCTTTTATTTTGAGTGGAGGTATCTCACCTGAAGATGCAGATGCCATAAAATCAATACAGCATCCAAAGTTTGCAGGGATAGATATAAATAGTCGTTTTGAACACCAACCGGGAATAAAAAATATTGAAGCAATAAAAAACTTTATTGATAAATTAAGATGAGCCTGAAAATTTAGCAGGTTGATAGAGAAGATAGAATTGAAAATAAAATAGTAAGCAGATAAATTATATGAACAGAATCGATAAGCTATTCAGGGAAAAGAGAAAAAATATATTGTCAGTATATTTTACTGCAGGCTATCCTGAACTGGATGATACAGTCAAAGTAATTAAATCACTTGAAAAATTTGGAGTTGATTTACTTGAAATTGGAGTCCCTTTCAGTGATCCGATGGCAGATGGACCAGTTATACAATCATCAGGATCACAAGCGTTAAAGAATGGTATGAGCTTGAGTGTGCTGTTTAATCAATTATCTACAGTCAGGGAATCGGTATCTATTCCACTCGTATTGATGAGTTACCTCAATCCAATTGTTCAGTTTGGGTTTGAGAACTATTGTAAACAGGCTGCAAACTGCGGAATTGATGGTCTGATAATTCCGGATCTGCCATATGTCGAGTATATGGAATCCTATAAATCGGTGGCTGAAGAGTATGGACTGCATGTTATTATGCTAATCACACCTGAAACATCGGAAGAGAGGATAAGGTTAATAGATCAGAATACATCCGGATTTATCTATATGGTTTCATCAGCATCAGTAACCGGAGCCAGGAATAGTTTTAGTGATGAAAATCTTGCTTACTTCAGGAGAGTGAATAAGATGCAGCTTAAGAATCCAAGACTGATTGGTTTTGGAATATCGAATAAAGAGACTTTTGAATCTGCTTGTCACGAATCTTCAGGCGCTATCATAGGCAGTAAGTTTATCTCACTTCTTGGTAGTGAGAAATCAATTGATGACGCAGCTAAACAACTGATAAAAACTTTAGAACCTAAGTGACATTGCACTCTATTTGTTATAGAATCCGATTAACGAACTACATCTCCTATGTCAATCCAATCGCATGTTGGCGAAATTGCATCACTTCTGACAGCTGTATGCTGGACCTTTAGTGCCATTTACTTTGAG
>NZ_JAQVHI010000008.1:0-17654 GCF_028696275.1 Lascolabacillus sp. | reverse complement strand
TTGCACTCTATTTGTTATAGAATCCGATTAACGAACTACATCTCCTATGTCAATCCAATCGCATGTTGGCGAAATTGCATCACTTCTGACAGCTGTATGCTGGACCTTTAGTGCCATTTACTTTGAGAAAGCAGGCAGAAGGGTAGGGTCTTTATCTGTAAATATTATCAGGATTTTTCTTGGAGTTATATTTTTAGGTATTACAACTCTATTTACCCGCGGAATGTTCTTCCCAATTGATGCTACTCCCTATAATTGGTTTTGGCTGGGGCTTTCAGGCATAGTAGGCTTCTTTCTTGGCGATCTCTTTCTGTTTAAATCTTACACAATAATCGGTTCACGTACTTCACAGCTTGTAATGAGTCTTGCTCCAATGATTACAGCTGTTATAGGATGGTTTTTTCTTAGTGAATATCTTACTCCCAAGAGTATAGCAGGAATAGTGGTAAGTGTAACAGGTATAATGATTGCAGTTGCAGGTAAAAAGCTAAGACTGGATGTACCAGTTAAAGGTTTTTTGTACGCAATTGGCGGTGCATTGGGGCAGGCTGTAGGTCTTATTCTGAGTAAAAAAGGGATGGGAGATTATGATGCAATTGCTGCTACTCAGATTCGTGCAATATTTGGTTTTGCCGCATTTGCCCTGCTTGTTACATTCATGAGAAGATGGAGAAAGGTGATCCTTGCTACTGGTGAAAGAAAAAGTATGAATGCGATCACAATTGGAGCAATGTTTGGACCTTTCATCGGTGTATCTCTGTCACTTTTTGCTGTTAAACATACTGAAACAGGTATTGCATCAGCACTTATGGCTCTGACTCCAATTTTCATCATAATACCATCAGCTATTATGTTTAAAGAAAAGATCACTGCCCGTCAGGTTACCGGAGCAGTGATCAGTATAATTGGAGCATCAATATTCTTTCTTTAAATCAGAAACTATTGTACTTTAATAGTCCTCCTCTCTTTACTGCTTTGGAAAGCCAGTTCAATAATTTTCATAACGTTGCGAGCCTCTTCTGCTTTTACAGCAATCTCGGCATTTCCATTTATAGCATCTCTTAAATTGATGAAGTAATCTTTATAATCACCCTGTTCACTTTCAAGCTTGCCCTGTATCTTAACGCCATTATATTCAGTGTTTATAGTACCCCAGATCTCTTCAGGCTCCTTTCCCCAGTCCTTACCAACTGGCTTAGATCCGCCATCTAATGTAGCTTCTTGAACATCCAGACCATATTTTACAAACGTTCCGTTTGTGCCATGAAGTAAGTAAGTAGGACCAGGTATTTTGCAAATCATTCCCGACTTTAAAGTAGCTGTCAGTCCGGGATAGTGAAGACGCACATCAAAATGATCATCAGCCTTAGCCCACTCTCTTTGACTGTCAATAAAAGCTGTAACAGCTTCAGGCATTCCAAAGAACCACAATGCCTGATCTATCAGATGAGAGCCCAGATCGTAGAATATACCAGAACCTGGGAGAGGCTCTTCACGCCAGGCGCCCCCTGGTCTTGGGTTAACACGAAATCTGTCGAAATGGGATTCATATTCCACTATTTCACCAAGGAGACCACTTTGAAGTAGTTTCTTCACAGTTTTTGTATCACTTGTAAATCGGCGGTTGTGGTAAACAGTAAGAATTTTATTTTGCTTGTTTGCAATTTCGATGAGTTCGTCCGCTTCTGCAACATTCACTGTGAATGGTTTCTCCACAACTACATGCTTACCTGCAAGCAGAGCCTCTTTAGACCATCGGAAATGGTCGGTATTTGGTGAAGTAACAATTACCAGATCAATATCAGGATCATTGATTATGCTATCTGGTTCGGGTACAATCTCTGTATCAGGATACCGTTCTTTAGCAGTTTTCTGTCTTACCGGGTTGGAAGTACTTATCTTCGAGAGTTCAAAGCCCTCTACTACATCTATAAACGGAGCGTGGAATACGCGGCCGGAAAGACCATATCCAATAATACCTGTGCGAATGTTAGTTGTTGACATAGATTAATTTTTGGTGTTTTTGTGATGATAATACTCAAAGATAAGAATTTTTTCACAATCTTCTATTTTAACAAAAACTTCATCAATTTTTCAGTAGCCAGGGCACGGTGACTAATGCTGTTTTTAATGTCATCACCAAGCTCTGCAAAAGTCTGACTATAACCTTCGGGCTGAAAAATAGGATCGTAACCAAAACCTGCATTGCCTTTTTCTTCACGAGTGATCTCCCCGTTAATGATACCTTCGAAATAGTGCTCTTCGTTGTTCAATATAAGTGCTATTACTGTTCTGAATCTTGCTTTCCTATTTTCAATATTATTTAAAACAGTGAGCAGTTTATTCATATTATCTGCCGGTCGGCAAGCCTCACCTGCATAACGTGAAGAGTATACACCAGGCATTCCATCAAGAGCCTCAACCTCCAGGCCTGTATCATCTGCAAAGCAGTCATATCCGTAATGATCTTTTACATACTTTGCTTTAATAAGAGCATTAGCCTCTAAAGTTGTACCAGTCTCCTCTATTTCCTCATGACAGTTAATATCGGAGAGGCTTAGTATCTTCAGTTTAGTATCTGCAATTTTCCGTACCTCATCTAATTTGTGTTTATTATTTGTTGCGAAAACAATCTCTTTCATTAATCTATTCTATTGAAATTATATTTTTTATCTACGATCTCTCTTTTGAGCTTTTAGTTTGAGTTCTCTCTCTCTTTCCCTTTGTTTGATTTCCAATTCTCTTTTCCTCTCCCTCTCCTTAAGCTCCTTCTCGCGACTTTTTAATCTCTCATTTCTTATTTGCTCCCTTTTCTTGATTTGTTCGGCTCTGTCAACAGTTATGGTGCTCTTATTTGCCCTTTTCATCATTTCGGATGCTTTCTGTTCAAGCAGAAGCTTTAAATTAACCTGCCTTTCATCTGATATCTCTATCTTATCAATTACAGGTTTTGCAACATAATCAGTTTCCAAAGATAGTGAATCTTCAATATAAATATTAGCCACATCAGATTCTGTTTGTAATGAGCTTTCTTCTTGAAGTGATATTTTAACGGGGGAAAAATCTTCGGGTAGATAATTAAAATTTGCGGTATAGAATTGATAATAACTCTCTAAAGTGCTGCTTTGAAGAATATTGAGATTAGACTTCGAAATTATAACAGGAGTAATTGTTTCAGGTAAAGATGACCTGTAGACAGTATCTGATTTCAACATATGCAGATATCTTGAAACATCATCATAAGAGCTGAATGGTTCAATCTTTAACGCTTCTCTCCTCTCTATAATTGTGGTTGATAAATTGAATGTGCGAAATTTAAAATTTGAGAAATTGAAATTTGCGGTTACAAATAGCAGATCTTTTATTTGATCTGACTGTTCAGATGGCAATAGAATTAATGCATGAGGTGACGATTCATAAATTGTAAAATCTCTTTCAATCTTCCTGATTGAATATGCATTCAGTAATGGTTTTGAAATATTTCTTTTTAGATTAGCCTCCCAATATAACTGAAAAGAATCTTTATATTCGGTTTGATCGCTATTTTCAGCAACATTTAATTCTGTAACTGCAACACTCCTTATATTCTCGTTTAACTGGCTATTCCGCAGTAATAGAGCCAGTGAGTCTGCCTGGTTTTTTCCGGAAGAGATGGCATCAATGTAAGCAGATGCATTAAGGTAAAGCTCTTTTGAAGTATTGATCCTCTTTAAATCTTTAAATGAGTCAACTGCTTTTTCGTAATCTCCTATTAGTGTATAAACCTGTCCCAAAAGGAATTGTAACCCCTTTCTCTTTAGCCGATTTTTCTCCTTCTCAATTAACTGTCTGATATAAGGAATAGCTTCATGATACTGCCCTGTTTTTAATAGATAGTGAGCTACTGACTCAGTGAACAGTATATTCAGATCATTTGACAAAGTACGTGTTTGCAGAATGTATATCAAATTCTGTGCATCATAAAACCTGCTCATCTCGCTGTAAGATCTTAACATCCAGATGTGTGCTTCAGATGTTAGATCTGTATCATTAGGAAAAATCCTGATAATTTCAGCAAAAACAGATAAAGCTTCATCATAATCACCATTTTGAAAATGCGCCTTACCCAAAAGAAGCCAAACATTACTGATAAATGGATTAAACTCCTCCTGTTTCAGCCATTTTCTGTAATCCTCCGAATATGCTTTAGTAGGATTTCGTCTTGGTTTTGAAGTTATTGAATAGTCGCTGATAGCCCTTTCTGCTTTATTAATAACAATGTCGAATGGTCCTCCCTTACCAGTTTTCTTTATATTGTAGCCTGCACTATAGACAATTGGGAGTATATTATTTCTGTCGTCCATAAATATTGCAAGTTGCTCATTCAATATGTTATCATATGACTCCTGAGCATTATGGAAAATGTTGTAACGTGTTCGCAGTTCTTTATAAGCACGCGAATATGGGGTGTTTCTCCCGGTAGAACAACTTATTCCGAGAATAACACACAATAACAAAGAGATATTTAATGCCTGTTTCTTCAATTATGCGTACTAATCCATTACTATAGTACAAACTATAAAAATGGCTTTTTATTGTTTGATGCTTTCAGTAATAGCACGGTTACTTGTACGCAACATTAAATTTTTTACACCTTTGAATAAAAAGTACATCAGAATGAGTACAAAAATAATAAAGGCTCCTGATGGAACATTCAGGTAATAAGAGAGGAATAGTCCCAATACACAACCGATGAAACTAAACAATACTGAAAGAGATATTATTTTATGATAGTTTACAGTTAACAGGTTTGCTGTCATTTGTGGAACCGTAATAAGAGACATTAGTAGTACTATACCAACAAGTCTTATACTTAAAACGATTGTAACAGCTATAAAGAGCATCATCGTATATTCAATGAACTGAGTAGGTATACGTCTTGTTCGTGCAAATTCAGTGTCAAATGAGACTGAAATAATTTCATGGTAGAAAAGCACAAAAAACATTACCAGTACAATTGATAATACTATTAGTGCGATAATGTCTGAAACAGTTATAGTAAGTATATTACCAAACAGGTACTCAGATAAATTGGGAGCATAACCAGGTGTTAGAAATGTTAGAACAATACCGATAGCCATTCCAAGTGACCAGAAAACAGCTATGGCAGAATCCTCTCTGACTCCCTGCTTTCTTGAAAGCCATTGAATACCGAATGCAGAAAAGATAGAAAAGATCATTGCAGAAATGATAGGAGGAAGGGAAAAATAGAAGCCAATACCCAATCCACCAAAGGAGGCATGAGTAATACCTCCGCTAATGAATACCAATCGTCTTGAAACTACATACGTGCCAATTATTCCACAGGCTATGCTAGCAAACAGACTACCGATTATAGCATTCCTGAAAAAAGCATAATTAAAAAGTTCAAGTATATTCATTATAAATTAAAAGATCAGGCGTGCATTTTTTGCATTCTCAATTCATTTACAAACATGAGAACCTCGTCTTTCATTTGATCTGGTACAGAAATAGATCTCATTTGCAAACTTCTTACCCATCTTGGTTTCTCTTCATCGAGGATAGTATAAAAGATTTCTCTGAACTCTTCAACTTCATCCTCACTAAATGCTGAGGAGTCGCGACATGAATATTTATCAAGCTCCTCATCATCGAAGTATTCAGGCTCTTCTGCAAATGCTGCAATAAGACTGTCTTTTTCACAAACTTCGTGAGCACCGCAGCATCCACTCTGACTCAGGTCGATAGAAGGCGGAGCCATTTCACGTTCGGTTGTATTACCTCTTTTACGTTGTATATAATTATTTATCGTAAGTGCTACAATAAAAAAAAGAACAATAGCTAAAAATAAAAAGATAGGTTGCATAATTTATTTCCTTTCTTCGATTACAAATCCCGCATGTTTTAAATCTTTCCAGAAATTAGGATATGACTTATAAACAACATCCGGGTCGTTTATTAATATAGATTGTTTAACGATTGATCCCGGCGCAAGTGACATTGCCATACGATGATCGTCGTACGTATCAATTGCCGGCTCTTTCTCGGGTATACAGCGTTCACCATCCCACTCTAGCATGCCAATCTCATTTTCAGTGAGTATATACCCCAGTTTTTTAAGTTCATTTATCAATGCCTGTACCCGATCTGTTTCTTTGATCTTTAAACTTTGTATACCAGAAAAAATAAAGGGTACTTTTTTAAAACAACAAGTTGCAGCAAAAGTTTGTGCAAGATCGGGTTCGTTTATAAAGTTATGGAAGAATTTTTTAGTTTTTTTGTTATTGCTGCGAATAATTATTCCATCAACAACAAACTCTGTAGATACCCCAAGATCAACAAAAAGATTTACCACATTGGAGTCTCCCTGCATACTATCCTTTGTTAATCCCAGTAGTTTAATTTCTGATCCGGGTAGCAGAGATGCTATTTCGTACCAGTATGAAGCTGCAGTCCAATCAGCTTCTACTGTCATATCAACAGCTTTGTAGTTTTGAGGCTTAACGGTAATATCATTTCCCTCCCATTTGACATGAACACCACACTTGGCCATCATTCCAATAGTAAGGTCGATATATGGCTTGGAGACAATCTCTTTCTCAATGTGCATGATCAGCCCATTTTTCATTGTTGGGGCAACCATCAATAGAGCAGAAATAAACTGTGAACTGATATTCCCTGATAAATATACCTCTCCTCCATTTAGTTTTTTACCTCTTATTTTGAGTGGAGGGAACCCCTCTTTTTCAAGATATTCTATGTCAGCACCTAATGCAGTAAGAGTTTCAACTAAAGGATGAATTGGGCGCTGATGCATCCTCTCTGTCCCTTTTATTATCCATTCACCTTCCATTCCGGCAAGAAAAGCTGTAAGAAAACGCATAGCAGTTCCTGCTGCTTTAATATCGAAAAGGTTTGAATCGGAGTTGAAAGCATCTATCAGAACCTTAGTGTCTTCACAATCAGATAGATTCTTAATTGGTGCAGTACTCAGACACAGAGCATTGAGAATCATAGCTCTGTTGCTTATACTTTTTGAAGCCGGAAGCTGGATTGTTGTTTTTACTGTTTCCGGGGGATATATTTTATATTGAGATAACATTATAACAACTGGATTTTAATGCAAAAATAGCATTTTAAAACATAAGAATTACAGATAGTGTATACTTTTAAATTGTTTTAGTGATTAACCTGTTAATCCATATACGAATATTGATAATATTGCAATTGGAGCAATAAAACGTAGTAGGAAGATATAGAATTTTATAAATCCAACGCCGAATCTCAGTTTCCCCTCATTGGTTATCTGTGCTGTAACCAACTGCTGTTTCAGATACCATCCCACGAATATACTTATAAATAGTCCACCAATAGGAAGCATATACTTAGCTGATGCCATATCCAATATATTAAAGAAAACAGAAGAATATGATGAGATTATCCCAAGAATTATTACACCCAATGTAACAAAGATTGTACTTTTTCTTCGCGATATTTTATACTCTTCGAACAGATATACTGTAACAACTTCCATTAATGATATAGTGGAAGTTAAAGCTGCAAGTGCCAGCAGGCAGAAAAACAGTGCAGACCATGCCATTGAGGCAGGCATCTGATTAAGTAGCTCAGGAATTGTAATGAATAGGAGACCAGGACCACCTGTTACCAGTTCATCCACAATAGTGTCGGGGCTTGATGTAAGCGCAAATGCAGCAGGGAAAATAATTACTCCGGATAATACAGCTACCAGTGTGTCTAAAATTGAGACCTGAACTGCTGTTTTTGTTAGATTGATGCTCTTATTAAAATATGAACCGTAGGTAATGAGGCAGCCCATTCCAATTGATAATGAAAAGAAAGCCTGTCCCATAGCATCAAGAAAAACAGTCTGCTTAACATGCTCCATATTTGGTTTAAACAAGAAATTTAATCCTTGTATAGCACCTTCAAGCGTTATTGATCTGATAGCAAGAATTATTAATAGCAGGAACAGAATCGGCATAAAGATTTTGGCTGATTTTTCAATGCCTTTTCTTACACCTGAGAGTATGAAGAAAGATGTAAGAAATGAAAATACAATCATCCATACTGATTGCTTCAAAGGGTCGTTCAGAATATTAGTAAAGTGTATGCTGAAATCATTGACAGTGTGTAGATTGCCAGTAATTGACTGGAGGAAATATATCAGAGTCCAGCCTGCAACTACCATATAGAAACCCATTATGATAAATCCGGTAAGTACACCAAGCCGACCAATCCACTTCCATTGAGTTCCGGGAGCAAGGATATGAAATGCACCCGCAGTATTAGCACGAGCAGATCTACCTATAATAAACTCGCTCATCATTACCGGAATACCAAAAAAGAGAATACAAGCGATATATACAAAAATAAATATAGCGCCACCACCGTCGGCGGTCTGACTTGGAAATCTCCAAATATTACCAAGCCCTACTGCTGAACCGGCAGCAGCAGCAACAACACCTATCTTAGAAGTAAAAGTAACTCTTTTTATATTCTCCATTCAGCACCTGTTTTGGTGTCCTTTATTTCTATTCCAGCAGCTTTAAGCTCATCACGTATTTTGTCTGAAGTAGCCCAGTCTTTATTCTCACGTGCTGTCCTTCTTATATCCAGAATAAGGTTCATTAACCCCTCGATTACGTTGCTCCCGGTCATACTTTTAGTTTCATCTGTTAGCCCTAGAATATCAAACACAAAAGTGTGCATAACCTCTTTCAACTTAATGAGATCTTCTGAACTAATGGTCTCACTTTTATCGTTGCATGAGTTAATAATGCGCACGGCGTCAAATAGTTGAGCTATAAGAACGGGACTGCTGAAATCGTCATTCATTGCTGCATAGCAGTTCTTTTCAAGTGAGGCGATATCAACAGTGGATACATCAGATGGTATAATTTTTTCTAGTGTAGCTATACTGCCCATAAGTCTTTTATACCCCTTTTCAGCAGCCTGAAGAGCCTCATTTGAGAAATCAAGAGTATTTCTATAGTGAGATTGCAGCATAAAAAAGCGTACTGTCATAGGAGAGTAGCCTCTTTCAAGCAATGGGTGATCACCTGTAAAAAGTTCTTTAGGTAAAAAGCCGTTACCTGCCGACTTCGACATTCTGACACCATTAACGGTGAGCATGTTGGTGTGCATCCAATACTTAACAGGCTCACTATGATGACATGCTTTAGACTGTGCAATCTCATTCGTGTGGTGTGTTGCCTGCAAATCCATTCCTCCTCCGTGAATATCAAATGAGGTGCCAAGATATTTAGTGCTCATTGCAGAACATTCAATGTGCCAGCCGGGGAATCCCACACCCCATGGTGATGGCCATTTCATTAATGTTTCAGGTTTTGCCGAAATCCATAAAGCGAAATCAAGTCTTCCACGCTTCTCATCTTGCCCGCTTAGTTCGCGTGTGCCTTCCAGCAAATCCTCAAGTTTTCTGTTTGTGAGTATACCGTAATCATACTCCTTGCTGTATTTTTCAACATCAAAGTAAACTGATCCATTTACCTCATAAGCATATCCGGCATCCAGTATCACTTTGATCATCTCTATCTGTTCAATTATATGACCTGTAGCAGTGGGTTCTATACTTGGAGGCAAGGTGTTAAAAAGTGATAGCACTTCACGAAAGCCCAGAGTATATTTTTGAACGATCTCCATAGGCTCTAACTTTTCAAGTTTGGCTCTTTTTGCAAACTTGTCATCCCCTTCATCTCTATCACCCTCAAGGTGTCCGGCATCTGTGATGTTACGAACATAACGAACTTTATAACCTAAGTGCAGGAGATATCTGTAAATCAGGTCAAATGAAATAAATGTGCGGCAATTGCCTAAATGTATATCACTATAGACAGTAGGACCACACACGTACATTCCAACGAATGGGGAGTGTAGAGGTTCAAACGGCTCCTTTTCTCTGCTTAATGTATTATAAACAAGTAGGTCTCTGCTTTTTAATCCAACCATGTTAATTTGATATTTTATGAAAGGCAAAAATACAAATATAAGTGGTATCTTCTTCAGATTTAATAAAAAAAGAAAAAAATAGACATAACTCATGTAGTTTATGCAGAATTTTAATACTTTTGCGATCTTATTTTAATTAACTTTTATTTAAACTAATTTTATGTCGCGTAAAATCTTACTAACATTAGCCCTGTTTTGTTTGCTAGTATCTGCAAAAGGGCAGAACCTCCAGTTACATTTTGATCCACGTAGTTCACTTTATGGTGATGACGTTTCCGGCATTAATTATCTAACTGCTACGTTTGAATTTTTCAAACCGGATCAGTGGGGAAATACTTTTATGTTTGTGGACTTCGATTTCAGTTTTGACAAACGTAATCCGGGACTTATCTATGGTGAAATTGCGAGAGAGTTTAAAATCGGTGATTTCCCTCTTCTTCCGCACATTGAATACAATGGAGGTTTGGGTTTAGTAAGAGGAGAAGACTTCGGATTCTCAATCCCAAGTTCATATCTTGCAGGTTTTGGATATCCTTTTCAGTTAGGAAACTTTTTTATGAGCACATATCTGGCTTATAAATTAAATGCATTTGAACAGGTTAGTAATGATGCACAGTGGACAGTTACATGGAACGCTTCATTAGCAAATAATAAGATATCTTTAGGAGGTTTCATGGATTTATGGACTGAGGATAAATCTTTTACAGAGGGTACTGAAGCAAATGGTAAGAAGCTTATTCTGCTTAGTGAACCTCAAATATGGTTTAATATTACACCAAACTTCTCATTAGGTAGTGAAGTAGAATTAAGCTATAACTTTGTGAACAAGTTTGCTGAAAGTAAATTCTATGCTATTCCTACACTGGCAACAAAATGGATTTTTTAATAATTAATTAGAGATTGATTATGCTTGAAAAGATATTTAAATTAAAGCAAAACAACACAACAGTACGCACTGAGTTGGTAGCGGGAGTTATTACCTTTCTGACCATGTCGTATATATTAGTTGTGAATCCAAATATTTTGAGTGCTGCAGGAATGGACAAGTCAGCTCTGTTTACTGCAACTGCCCTTGCAAGTGTTTTAGGTACATTGTTTATGGCATTTATTCCTAATCTGCCTATAGCACAGGCACCCGGAATGGGGCTTAACTCATTCTTTGCATTCTCTGTTGTACTGGGACTAGGATATTCATGGCAAATGGCTTTAACCGCCGTATTCATTGAAGGTATCATCTTTATATTACTTACTTTTTTCAATGTTCGTGAATTGATTGTAAAGAGTATTCCAAGTACAATAAAATATGCAATTCCTGTAGGGATTGGACTTTTCATCACTTTGTTGGGGTTACAGAATGCAGGACTTATCGTAAAAGATGATAATACTATGTTAACTCTGGGATCAATGTCTGATCCCCATGTTTGGGTTGCATCTTTAGGTCTTATCCTGACTGCTGTTTTATATTTTAAGAATGTACACGGATCTTTCCTGATAGGTATTGTTGCAGCAACTATTTTTGGTTTGATATTAGGTCTTGTTCAGATGCCAACCGGCGGTCTTGTTTCATTGCCACCTGATATATCTCCTGTTTTTGTGAAATTTGAATGGAGCAACATTTTCACACTGGATATGTTAATTATAGTTTTCACTTTCTTATTTGTAAACCTTTTTGATACAATAGGGACACTGCTTGGTGTTGCATCAAAAATTGGTATAACAGATAAGGATGGAAGCTTCCCTCAAATAAAGAAAGCACTTTTCGCCGATGCATTAGGTACAACATTTGGTGCTGTATTAGGTACAAGTACTGTGACATCATATGTAGAGAGTGCTTCTGGTGTTGCAGCCGGTGGTAAAACAGGTTTGACATCACTTTCAACAGCAATGATGTTTGTACTTGCGCTGTTCCTTGCTCCATTGTTTTTAATGGTACCTGCTTCAGCAACTGCTCCTGCACTTATTTTGGTAGGGCTGTTTATGATTACTTCAGTTGTAAAAATTAACTTCAGCGATATGACAGAAGCATTGCCCGCTTTCCTCACTATAGTTATGATGCCATTTGCATTCAGCATAGCACAGGGTATTGTTTTTGGTATGTTGTCTTTTGTATTCCTGAAAGCGTTAAGTGGAAAGTGGAAACATATTTCTATTACAATGTGGGTAATATTTGTGCTATTTATAATAAAACTTGTATTGGATGGAATGCAGGTTCTATAGTATAGAATAATATGTAATGATAAAGTCACAATTTTGGTGTACTGTAAAAACCAGGCAGATATTTATATTATTAATATTTGCTTGGTTTTTAATTAATATCATCCAGTCTCTTTTTACTGAAATTGGGAATGATGAGGCCTATTATTGGGTCTATTCTCAGTATCCGGATTGGGGATATTTTGATCACCCTCCAATGATAGCTTTAGTAATCAAAATTGGGACTTTACTTGCCGGAAATACTTTAATTGGAGTACGTCTGGTAGTAATGATACTACAGCTGGTTTATCTTTTTGTACTCTACAAGTTATCCGAGTTAAAAGAAACAAGAGAGAATGTAATTCTCTTTTTCTTAGTCTCATTTTCAGTTGTAATGCTTCAGGCTTACGGATTCGTAGCAACGCCGGATTCAGTGCTGCTTTTTTTCGCTGTTTTATTCCTGTGGAGCTACAGGTATTATTTAAGGAGTGACTATTCCTTAAAAGGAGCTTTACTGATGGCTCTGTTTATGGCAGGCTTAATGTATAGTAAATATCATGGAGCACTTGTAATACTTTTTGTTTTTCTGTCAAACCTTAAACTGTTTAAAAAGAGCACTTTCTATTATTCTGTACTTTCTGTAATAGTTCTCTATATTCCACATATACTGTGGCAGGTAAATCACGATTTTCCATCAATAAAATACCACCTTATAGATAGGTCAGTTGGATTTAAATGGAATAACATTATCGATTATATCCTTAATCAGTTGCCAGTATTTAATCCTTTTACACTAATAGCAGGGATTTATGTTCTGTTTATCAATAAAAAAGGAGATCTATTCAATAGAGCATTAAAATTTTTAATGGCTGGGTTTTTAATATTCTTCGCATTATGGACATTTAAGAGTCGTGTCGAACCCCACTGGACAATAGCTGCTTCCATTCCAATGGTAATTCTGATTTTAAGAGAAGCTGTTGAAAACCAGAATTTAAAACGTTATCTTTACAGAGTTGTTGCGCCATCTTTAATTTTGGTATTTGCTGCTCGACTTTTTCTCATGATAGATATTCTGCCAATAAAAACAGAGTGGCATGGAGATAAAAAGAGGGTTGAGGATCTTTATGCTTTTGCAGGTGAACGCCCTGTTGTGTTTACATCCGGTTTTCAGATGCCTTCAAAGTACAGATTCTATACAGGCGGTGAAGCACACGCAATGGGAGCATTAAATTATCGGAATACGCAATATGATATCTGGAGGTTTGACGAGAGTTATGTTGATCATCAAGTTGTAATAGATTTCAGGAATGATACAACAGGAGTTGTACCAACTATCAGTGGAGAGTCTGTTTTTAATTTGAAAGAGGTGCTGCATTATCAACCTTATAAAAGGCTTGAGGTAATTCCTGATATCAACAATACTCCACTGTCAACCAAGAGTGTTAACGAGATGGGTGTGAAAATTGTGAATCCTTACAATAATACATACAATATTAATCATCCATCAATGCCATTACAAATTTATCTTGTATTCATAACAGAAAAGGATGGTAAATTAGTTAGAGAGAGATTGGCTGCTATATCCGAATTTGATTCAAATGAAATATATTCAGGAGAAACTGTTTCAGGGAAGATATTAATTGATTTATCTGAATATTCTGCAGGTGTATATGATGTATATTTTGCTGCTGGAACCCCGGGAGTATATCCGGCAACTTTGAATAAACCTGTGAAAGTTACATTCGAATGATTCTAGAGCTGATAATTAAATTTTTAAAATTTGGCATTGTTGGTTTATCCGGAACAGCAATAGATTTTCTTTTCACATGGATATGCAAAGAGAAACTAAAGTGGAATAAGTTCATTTCTAACTCTATAGGGTTTTCTATTGCAGCCACTTCAAATTATATTTTAAACAGAATCTGGACGTTCGAGAGTAACAATCCAGAAGTTAGTCGTGAATATTTATCCTTTTTCTTTATTTCATCAATAGGGCTGGCATTGAATAATCTCTTTGTCTTTCTGTTTAACGAAAAGCTAAAGTTCAATTTCTATTTGTCAAAAGCATTTGCTATAACATTGGTGGCAATATGGAATTTCATCCCTAATTATTTGTTTACTTTTAGATGAACCCCAGGTATTATTCATTTGCATTTTTCGCAGTAAATAGTTACTTTTGCACTCAAATACAATTAATTATCTTATAGTATAACAATTACAAAATTTTATGGCAACAACCGCTGATTTCAGGAACGGAATGTGCATCGAACTTGAAGGACAATATTACTTTATTGTAGAATTCCTTCATGTAAAACCAGGTAAAGGTGCGGCTTTCGTTCGTACAAAACTTAGAAATGTTACCACTGGCAGGGTACTAGATAAAACATTCAATTCCGGTGTAAAAGTTGATGAAGTTAGAATAGAAAGAAGACCATTTCAATATCTCTATAAAGATGATATGGGATACAACTTCATGAATACTGAAACATTCGAACAGATTCCTATTCCGGCTGAACAGATAGAGGGTGTTCAATTCCTTAAAGAAGGAGATATTGTAGAGGTACAGATTCATGCAGAAAGTGGAACAATTCTGACAGCGGAGATGCCGGTACATGTAGTTCTGGAAGTTACCTATACAGAGCCGGGCATTAAAGGTGACACTGCAACAAATACATTAAAACCTGCAACTCTGGAGACAGGAGCTGAAGTAAGAGTTCCACTATTCATAGATACAGGTGAGAAAATTAAAGTAGATACTCGTAATGGCTCTTATGTTGAGAGGGTTAGATAATGAGTTGTTGAAATAGTATAAAACATTAAAGCAGGACTAATATTGGGTCCTGCTTTTTTTTGAAAAAAACTTACTATATTTGCTCTGTTAAAGAGTGGTAATATATCATGAGCAAGTTAAGTATAAAGCAATGGGCTGAAGAAGATCGGCCCAGAGAAAAGTTATTATTGAAAGGAGTTAACTCATTATCTGACTCAGAGTTGATAGCTATACTAATTGGTTCCGGTAATAGTAAACAAACTGCAGTAGAGCTTGGAAAAAGCATATTGAAAGAAGCAGATAACGATCTGAATAAACTTGCCAGGATGAGTGTCACTGATTTGATAAGAAATTTCAAGGGTATAGGAGAAGCAAAAGCTGTAACCATAACTGCAGCACTTGAACTTGGACGAAGGAGAAAAGCCTGTGAGCCTGTTAAACGAAGGAAAATTACATCTTCAAGAATAGCATATGAAGAGTTTGTTCCCAGGCTTACCGACTTGAATCATGAGGAGACCTGGGTAATATTTACGGACAGATCAAATAAAGTAATAAAGGAGTTACAGGTAAGCAGAGGCGGTATATCAGGAACGGTTGTTGATATCAGGTTAATATTACGTGAAGCATTAAAATTTTACGCTTCAGGTATCTTTTTAGGACATAATCACCCATCTGATAACTGCAGACCCAGTCCGCAAGATATCCAAATAACAAAAAAACTGAAAGAGGCTACTCATTGGATGGATATAGTATTATTAGATCACATCATTGTTTGCGGAAACCGATACTTTAGTTTCGCAGATGAGGGAATCCTCTGAATTATCTAAACAATCAGGCCATATTTCGGTTTAATAAAAAAGATTAGATTATGAACGAAGAACTACAAGCATTACAAGATAAAATAGTGGTCATGCTGCGTACATGTTATGACCCGGAGATCCCGGTAAACATTTACGATTTAGGCATGATTTACGATGTTGATATTGATGAAAATAATAATGTCACCATCGAAATGACATTTACTTCTCCCGCATGTCCTGCGGCGGACTTCATTCTGATGGATGTGCAGATGAAAGTTGAGTCAATTGAAGAAGTGAATAGTGTAAACCTTAATCTTACATTTGATCCTCCCTGGGATCAGTCAATGATGAGCGAAGAAGCTATGCTGGAATTAGGAATGCTGTAAGAACTATAAGATACTTTGAAAGACAAATATTGTGAGTAAAAAAGTATATTTTCTTGCTGACGCCCATCTTGGAGCAAAAACACATCCTGATTCCCTTGAGGCAGAGAAGAAGCTCTGTCGTTGGCTTGACCATGTTAAGGAAGATGCGTCTGCAATTTACCTGATGGGAGATATATTCGACTATTGGTTTGAGTATAAGTATGTTGTTCCTAGGGGGTTTACGCGGCTGCTCGGTAAGCTTGCAGAAGTTACTGACAATGGGGTAGAAGTTCATTTCTTTATTGGTAATCACGATATATGGATTACAGATTATCTGTCTAAAGAGTGTGGATTGATTTTGCACTTGAAACCCATAATTACTGAAATTCAAGGTAAAAAGTTTTTTCTTGCTCATGGAGATGGCTTAGGAGACGGTTCCAGGTCATTTAGATTTCTAAGAAAATTATTTCATAATAAATTTTTGCAAAAATGCTTCTCAGGAATTCATCCAAGATGGACTGTACCTTTAGCCCATGCATGGTCGAGTGATAGTCGCGAAAAAGGAGGCGTCGTTGGATACTTGGGAGAAGAAAATGAATACCTGATACGGTACTCTAAAGACAAATTAAAGGAGATACAGGATATAGATTATTTTATCTATGGTCATCGTCATATATTGATCAATTTGCCAATTGCAGAACATAGCCGGGTTGTTATACTTGGTGATTGGATTACTCTCTTTTCATATGCAGTTTTTGATGGAAACTCCATTAAGCTGGAAAATTGGGAAATGTGATATAAAAAAACCAGATTGCATTAATTCTTTAATTATAACTATTTAAATTTACTAAAATGAGAACGAATTGGCTAATACTAATTTCTATCTTACTATTTACTTCCTGCTCTGCAGCAAAAGTTAACCTAAACGAACTTACAAAAGCAGAAGAAAAACAAGGCTGGACATTGCTGTTTAATGGAAAGGATTTTACTGGTTGGCGTCAGTATAATGGTAACAGTGTACCGGATAACTGGACTATCGAGGATGGTGCCATGAAGGTATTCAAAGCTGAAAGAGCCAGACCTGGTCAGGGAGTAGGAGGTGATATGATCTTTTTTCCAAAGAAATTTAAGAATTTTGAATTATCAATAGACTGGAAAACTGAAAAAGAGGGTAATTCCGGAATATTCTACTATGTAAGAGAAGAGAAAGGCAAAGCAATTTACAACTCTGCACCTGAAGTACAAATCTTAGACAATGAATATGCAAGTGATAACAAGATTGATTCACATCTTGCAGGCTCTTTATATGATATGCTTCCGGCAGATCCTAAAACCGTTAATCCTTATGGAGAATGGAATAATATAGTAATACGAGTTAAGGATGGTAAAGTAATTCATACTCAGAATGGTGTGAAGGTAATTGAATATACACTTTGGTCTGATGAATGGGACGAGTTGGTTGAAAACAGTAAATTTAAAAATTTCCCTGGTTTTCAGGAAGGTATCTCAAAAGAGGGCTATATTGGACTACAAGAT
>NZ_JAQVHI010000038.1:0-20301 GCF_028696275.1 Lascolabacillus sp. | reverse complement strand
TTATGTTTGAATAGATCAGCCAAAGAAATCCACGAAAACTGTGCTGAATAGCTGAATGTTCTAAGTCCTGATACCCTCACATCATCCCTGTTATCATAGTTGTCTTCTGCAATCATATTTGGTTTCCACCCTACAAGATGATCCATTGGCAAAAATCCATCCTTATAATAGTTGTCATATGCAAAGTTAAGAGTCTTTGAGAAAGCGTCTATATAGTAAGATGTATCATATATAGAGTTGGTATATATTTCTACCCATGCACGAAGCAGGCAGGCATCAAATTCCGCTTTACCTGTTTTGTTTTGAGGAAAAGAGTAATAGTCATCTTTAATTTGCGAATCAGTGAAAAATTTAAAAGATGCATCAGCTAATGCAACTAAATCTTCGTAGTATTTTTTCTTTTTCTCTGGATCATCAGACACTCTATATAAATCTGCAACTCCGGATAGTGTAGAGCCTGAGTTGTAAGAGTATGCTGTTCTGTCAAGATTGCCATTTGAGATAGTTGTTCTTAAACCTTTATTTGGTCCTGAATCAGGAACTGTAGTTTTGCAACCAATCATATCACCATAAACATTGTCTTCACGTAAAAAAGTGTTGTTAACGAAGTCATATATCTTCTCAGCATACATCATATAATAGTCACTCTTTAGCATTGATTCAGAAGTAACCCTGTTAGTATTATAATCACCTCTAACAAGAAAGTCAATTTTATCCGGCGATTCACTGTATATTTCAGATAACCAGACCAATGGAGAAATAAGCGGACTGTTAGAACATGTATGTTTGCTGGTATAACCAGGTCCCCAGGTAATTCCTCCCCATTCTTCACCGTTTGGTTTCTTACTTTGATCCCAACCATCCAGACAGTAGGCTGTAAGATATTCAGAATAATCAAGATACCATTTTCTACGCTCTTTATTTGTAGCTAATGCATCCCCGGAAAGACTCACTGCTTCTTTTTCGAGTATAGAATATATTTCAAGGAAACATCTGATGAGCCACATCTGATCATCATACACATTCAGACGTCCACTTACATTATGGTTTTGTGGATCAATCTTTTCCTGTCTGTGAACACCAATAATATTTTCCCATCTGACCTCAGACTGAGTTGAAGAAGTAACTATTGCGTACCCTTTATAATAATCAAGGTTAATTGTAGAAGCATCCCAAACAAGCTGTTCGTAATGATCAAAAAGTTTCTGGTATTCCGGATCAGCACCAGGAATATCTTTAACCTTTTGCAGACTCTTCATTGCGGTCATCAACATCTCTATAATATTTGTGTATTCGTAGCAGTTGTAGCTATTGCCCACCGTTTCACCTGTATAAATGTTGTATTTTGGACGAGGGTTTATTGTCCTGTTGTTTTTCCATTCTTCATAACTTGTGTACTTCCAAATTGTATTATTGGCGATATCCAAAGCTCTATGCAAATTTTCAAAATCTTTAGAAAAGCTGTGCAACGATAAAATCAAACCTATTAATAAAAGTACCAGATATTTTTTCATAATTATATTTTTAATATTGACCATCTAATTTCAACAAAATCACCATCCTGCTTTAGATTGTAAAGCAGCGCCTGTTCTCGGGATGATAACTTTTTCCTTAAATATAGGTAAGATTGGATCAATAAGATCTATAAAAACTCCTTTAAGTACTAATGTTTTATAAATATGAACAAACGTTTATAGAATTAATTAAACAATGCATTGAAATTTTTATATCCTTATTCCAATTCATAGATATATAACAGACTGTAAAATTAAGTATATTATTTATTAAACCTAATACAAATAAAGCTTTAGTTAATTATTTTCAGCAGATGATACTTACTAAAGTATATATGTTTATTTGAAAAATACCAAGTCTTAGGCATCCTCAATAAATTATGATGTTGATAAGAAGAAAGTATGAGGAGGATATGAAGTGGATATAGACTTGATACGGCCAAAGTTCATATTAAGTACGACTGATGTTACGGACAAAAAGTGTAAAAATGTTTACATTTGCACTTTTTTATGTATAATAATAGAGAATATCCAAAAAAGCGTAAAAAAACACTTTCGTCAGTAGTTTCGAAATGTTTCGATATGTGTTTTTTTATCTGTCGTAAGGCGTAAGATAGACTTCAATTTTTTTATTTCTTAAATCTGCTACTAAATGAGAGGGTGTATCTTCATCGGTAACTACAGCTTTCAAGTCTGTAACTTTAGAAATAAATGCGAAACTTCTTTTGTTGAATTTAGAGGAGTCGAATACGGCAATTGTTTCTTTTGCCATTGTTATCATAGTTTGATTGATATTGGCTTCTTCTATATTAGGTGTAGAAATACCCTCTTCAATATTGAAGCTGTCAACACCCAGAAATAGTTTATCACAATAAATAACTTTCAAAACAGACTCTGCAAGAGGCCCCACAGTGGATAAAGAGGATCCGCGGAGATATCCACCAAGCAATATCACATCAAAACGATTATATTTCGAAACCTCTAATGCTATATCTATAGCGTTTGTTACTATTGTCAACTTTTGAAACCTGTGTAGATTCTTGGCTATCTCCATGGTTGTAGTGCCGGAGTCTATTATTATTGTCTCGTTTTCGTTTATAAGAGTGGCAGCCATTTTGCCAATTGCTTTCTTTTGTTTGTGATGGAAAAGCCTTTTGGATTCAATGTGTACGTCATTTCCATCTATATTGGCAGTTGGTATTTTTATTGCACCACCACGTACTCTGAAAAGTAAATTGCGTTTTTTAAGCACTTCCAGATCCTTTCGGATTGTTACCTCAGATAGCGAGTATCTTTTACAAAGTTCTTCAACCGTAACGCGATTGTGCTGGTTAATTAATTGAATTATATCTGCTCTTCTTTCGTTTGTTGAGAAATTTTCCATAATATGACTTTTTACACTTACAAATGTAGTGTTTTAATTGAATAAACGAAATGTAGCGAAAGGGTATTTTATTCAAAAGTTTATTTCGAAATGTTTCGAAACGGAAAAGCTTCTTCCATGAATAAGTTAAAAGCATGAAAATGAACATAATAGTATTTAAGTGATGTAAAACATGTTATAAAACATATATTATTAAAGTTTCGGATGTTTCGATTGTGTTATGTTTGTAACAAAGTTAAACATTTAGAATAAAAAAATTAAGTAAATATGGGATTTGTAAATAGTAACACATACCGTGAAATATTTCATCAGCCGGAGATGTGGAGACAAACATACAGTATTATATCGGAAAGAAAAGAAGAAATATCAAACTTTTTATCTAACTACTATAATAATGATGTGACTGTAGTTTTTACGGGAGCAGGGACTTCATCTTACGTAGGGAATATTTTACAGTATTTGATGGCAGGTTATGGTATTACTAACTATAAATCTGTTGCTACTACCGATTTGACTACTCACGCTGATACTATTTTTCTTAAAAATAAAAAATATATTCTTGTCTCTTTGGCTAGATCGGGTAACAGTCCGGAAAGTATAGCTGCTGTTGATATTGCTGACTCTATTTGCGGTGACAATATATCTCACATATTCATTACATGTAATGCTGAGGGCGCTTTGGCAAAAAGAGAGCCTAAAAGCAACGTGCTTTCGTTAATTCTTCCGGATGCAACTAATGATAAGGGTTTGGCTATGACCAGCAGTTTCTCTTCTATGCTTCTTATGGCAATGTTGGTATTTGATCTAAATAATGTTGAAGAAAACAGAGCCGGAGTTGATAAATTAAGTAAGAAGGCCGAATATATGTTAAATAGGTATTCTGAGGATATACAAAAGATTGCTGCAATAGATTTTGAAAGAGCTGTTTTTCTTGGCTCAGGTGAAAAGAAAGGAATAGCTGAGGAGTGTCATCTTAAACTTCAGGAACTTACCGATGGGAAAGTAATATGTCTTTTTGATTCGTTCCTGGGTTTCAGACATGGACCAAAAGCAGCTTTAAATGAAAAGACTTTGATTATATACCTTTTTGCAGATGATGAAAAGACACTTAAATATGAAATAGATCTGGTTGTACAAATTAATCAACAAATTAAACCTGCAGGTCAGATTTATGTAGCAGAAAGAAAAATAGAGCAAACAGAAGTGAAATTTGACCTGGAGATGGTGCCTGAAACATACGAGAATACAAAATTTGATGTAATTTTATATGTACTTGTTGGTCAGTTGCTGGGCCTTTTCAAAAATGTTGAATTGAAACTGGATCCTGATAGCCCATCGGCAAGTGGAAAAATTGCACGTGTTGTTGAAGGTGTAACCATTTATTAAACAAAAAAAAGCTTGACAGTTATGAAAAATTATGATGTAGTAGCTATCGGAGAACTTAACGTAGATTTAATACTGAACGGAATTCAGGGAGAACCTACTGTAGGGAAAGAGATTTTTGCAGAGGATATGCTTCTGACGCTAGGAAGTTCAACTGCTATTTTCGCAGCCAATGTTGCATGCCTTGGATCTAAGACAGGTTTCGTTGGCATGATAGGAAAAGATGTGTTCGGTACTCTTATTGAAGCTAGTTTGACAGAGAAGGGAGTAGATACCTCTATGTTGATAAAATCATCCAAGTATGCATCGGGTGCAACTATCTGCCTGAATTACAATGAAGATAGGGCAAATGTGACATATCAGGGTGCAATGGATCACATGTCATATGATGATATTGATAATTCAGTTTTTACTAACACAAAACATATTCATCTCTCATCTGTGTTTTTGCAGTCAGGTATAAAGAAAGATCTGCTTAAGATTCTTAAATCAGCTCGTGAAAATAGTGTAACTACATCCTTTGACCCACAATGGGATCCAAATGAGAAATGGGATATGGATTATAAAGAGGTATTACCATACCTGAATGTATTTCTGCCCAATGAAACTGAACTGAAGTTTATTACCGGATCTGAAACATTAGAGGAGGGAATAGAAAAAATCAGACCATATATAAACGTATGTGTAGTGAAATGTGGAAGGAATGGTTCTATATTACTCCAAAAAGGTAAAGCAGATATAAAACTTGATGCTTTTCTTAATAACGATGTAGTTGATGCAATTGGGGCCGGTGACAGTTTTAATGCTGGTTTTATTCATGCATTTGTCAAAGGAGCATCAGTTGAAGAGGCTCAGGTTAATGGAAACCTTACAGGGGCAGTTAACACTACTGCTGCTGGAGGTACAGGAGCTTTCACTTCGGCAGAAGCTGTGAAAAAGATAGCTGCTGACAGATTCAAAAAGAGTCTGATATTATAATAAGCAGCACTGGCAAGAGTGATGTGATTTTTAATAAATATATAAATCAATAAAAACTATCAATTTATGAAATTCGTAAGAAACATATTTCTAGCCGGTCTCTCTGCCTTGCTTGTATGTTCCTGCTCAAATGCCCCTACAATGGTAGAAAACGGGAATATGGTTTTCGAAATCAGTGAGGATATGCAGACACGGTTAACCTGGAACGAATCAACCAATCAACTGGTGGATTTTGGCTATACTGAAGCACTGATCACAGAGAATGATGAAGAGATTAAAGAGTTTACGCTGATCAAATCATCGAAAAGAAAAATCAACGATGAAAAAGGTCAGGGTGAAAACTATCTGTATCAGGGAAAAAATACCGAAGGAAAACTTACAAAGATTCTGTCGGTTACAAAATATGAAGATTTCCCTAATATGCTTATAACAAAGGTGTCATTTGTGAATGATGGAGATACGCCTGTAGTTGTAAAAGAGATCAAAAACAACAGATATGAGGTTATAGGAGGAGGTGATACACCCACATACTGGTCGTTTCAGGGCGAATCTACATCTCGCCGAAGGGATTGGATATTACCTGTTGTAGAAAATTTCTATCAGCGTAACTTTATGGGAATGAATAATTCCGACTATGGAGGTGGAATACCGGTTACTGCTCTTTGGAGATCTGATCTGGGTATTGCAATTGGTCATGTATCCCTGCACCCTGAACTTGTATCGCTGCCGGTTGATAATAGAAATGAAACAGGCAATGCAATTATTTCAATGACAAAAACATATGAAGAGGATGAATATGTAACACTAATGCCCGGTGAAACTATCTCTTCAATTGAGGGTTTTGTACAAATGTACGAAGGAGACTGTTTTCTGCCATTGAGAAGATTTTCTGAATATATGCAGAAATCAGGGATTGTAATGCCTGAATCGGAACCTGATGCGTTTGAATCTATGTGGTGTTCATGGGGATATGAGCGCACTGCTACTTTTGAAGAGGTTCTTGGCACTTTGCCTAAAGTAAAGGAGCTTGGAATTAAATGGGCAACTGTTGATGATGGTTTTCAGATTGCCGAGGGCGACTGGGATCTTGATCCTAAAAGATTCCCGGGTGGAGATCAGGAGATGATTGATCTTGTTAAAGAAATGAAAAAGGATGGCTTGAAAGTGCAGCTTTGGTGGGCACCTCTTGCTGCTGATCCCGGAACCAAAATTCTTGAAGAGCACCCTGAAATTGTGATGCTATCAAAAGATGGTAAACCATACAATATTTCCTGGTGGAACAGCTATTATATGTCTCCTGTTGCTGAGGCTACAATTAATGAAACAAGGAAACTTGTTAACAGGTTTATAAAGGAATATGATTTTGATGGACTTAAACTAGATGGCCAGCATCTAAATGCTGTTAATCCCGATTATAGCCAGGCAAATCACCCGCATGACCCTGAATTGGCTGTAAGAGAGTTACCTAACTTCTTTAAGTTGATCTATGAGGACGCGTTGGCAATAAAGCCCAATGCAGTAATACAAAACTGCCCTTGTGGTACATGTATGTCATTCTATAATATGCCTTATGCAAATCAGGTTGTGTCTTCAGACCCAACAAGCAGCTGGCAGATTAGAAGCAAAGGTTTGGTTTACAGAGCAATCATACCAAAGACTGCCTATTTCGGTGATCATGTTGAGCTGAGTGATAATGGTGATGATTTTGCATCATCTTTCGGTATTGGTGCTGTACTTGGAACAAAGTTTACCTATCCAAAGAACAACCCAAATGTTAAAGAAGACTACCTGTTGACACCAGAAAAAGAGGTGATATGGAAGAAATGGTTCTCATTATATGATGAGAAAATGTTATCAACCGGAACTTATATGGGTGGACTTTATGATATAGGCTACTTTAAACCTGAAGCTCATGTTGTTAAAAAAGATGATAAAATGTATTATGCATTTTATGCAGATGAGTGGGATGGAGAAATTGAGTTGAGAGGTCTTGAAAAAGATAGAGAATATACCGTAGTAGAATATGCTAATGATGAACAAAGAACTTATACTGTGAATGGTTCTAATCCAATTATTAAACCTGCATTTAAGAAAGACTACCTTATAGAAGTATATTAAAAATAGAAACATAAATTACGCTATATAGCACTGATTAAGTGAGTGTTATACTGCTTTTTACCCAGGAGCTTCAAAAATGAAAAGTTACCCGGACAGGTGATACCTATCTCTAACAGAAGAAAACTATTTATAAAATTATAAATGATAGTACGTATGAATAATAAACAATTAAATGAAGAATTACTATGAACGACTGTTTTAGAAAAGCTTTGCAAAAGCATTTATTCTATGTGATGCCTGTAATACTAATGTTACTGATCACATCTGTATTTTCAAATGTTGTTGCAGCAGATAACCTTGTAAATGAGGTTATGCAGCAACGTATGGTAAACGGTAATGTTACTGATTCACAAGGAGAACCTTTGATTGGTGTTACCGTGGCAATTAAAGGCATGTCAACAGGAACTGTTACTGATTTCGATGGAAATTATACTCTTGCTAACGTTCCTGAGAATGCTACATTGGTTTTCTCTTATGTAGGTTTTACAACATTGGAGGAAGTTGTTGGTGGCAGAACTACTATTAATATTGTTTTGATGGAAGAGGCAACCTTAATGGATGAACTTGTTGTGGTTGGTTATAATACCATTAGAAGAAGCCAGCTGACAAGTTCAGTAGTTACCTTAGAGAGTAGTGAAATCACAGATAATGTTACACATGACCTTGGATCTATGCTGCAAGGTAAAGTAGCCGGTCTAATGATTACCAACTCTACGGGACAACCGGGTTCGTCTGCTCAAATGCGAATTCGCGGGGTAGGTACGATTACAGCAGGACAGAGTCCGCTAATTGTTGTTGACGGTATTCCGGGTGGAACCTATGATCCTAACGATGTTGAAACAGTAAGTGTTTTGAAGGACGTTGGTTCTACTGCTATATATGGTGCTGATGGTGCAAATGGGGTTATAGTTATAACAACAAAGCAGGGACGAAAGAATCAGAAAGCTGAAGTTACTGTAAGGGCTAATGTTGCTACTACAGAAGCACTTTTCGGTAGATTTAGCCCAATGGATGGAGCTGAGTTGTATGATCTTTGGGCTTCATGGGGAATTCCTAACTTTGAGGCAAACTATCCGGAATCTTTGAGAGAAAGAAACTTTGACTGGTTAAACAGTACATTCAAGAAAGGTAATGCACAGGAATATCATGCATCAGTAAGAGGTGGTACTACCAATACTTCTTATATGGTGAGTCTGAATCACTTTAACCATAAAGGTACTATGCCTGGAACTCACTACAGAAGAAATAACATTAGAATGAACTTCGACCTGCAGCTTGCTCCTACTGTTGACATGAGTGTAAGAATGAATATGCGTGAAAACAAAAGCGAGAACCTTTGGTCTTACACTTTTAGTGAAATGGCTTATCGCGGTATTCCATGGGATAATCCATTCGATGAAAATGGCAATCCTGTGAATATTGCAGCAACTCCTCCGGCAGAACAGACTTGGTACTACGCAAACCGCCAGAACCCATGGCATGGTTATCAGTATAACTATAACAGAAGCGGTGGTACAGGTATGAATCTTGACCTTGTTCTCAACTGGCAAATCCTTCCTTGGTTAACTGCAAGTAATACTCTTCGTCTTGGCAGATCACAAAGCTGGGAGAAGGAGTTTTATGACTCTCGTGATGCAAGTCAGACCCACAACGGTATACAGGATGGTAGCTATGTAGAAGATTCAGCAACTTTCCCACTTGGTGGATATGGAAATACCACACTTCTGAGAGTTAATCACAGTTTTGGTGCTCACCATATTGGAGGTGTTGCAGGTTATGAATTTGGTCAATCACCCGGTAGTTACAGTTTTGGTGCTTATTCACAGAATCAGCCGGTTGGTATTGAGCTTGTATCAGCAGGTGCTGCAAATACCATGCGTGCCACAGGTGGGTATTCCACACCAAGTGCAGGTTGGTCAGCATTTGCACAGATGAACTATTCATACAAAGACAAATATCTGGCTTCTGTTTCTTACAGAGCAGACGCGAGCAGCAAATTTGCTCCTGGAAAACGTGTTGGTTATTTCCCGGCAGCAAGTGCAGGCTGGTTAGCTTCAAATGAAGATTTCCTTAAAGGTAATAATATACTTACATACCTGAAGTTACGTGGTAGTTATGGTTTAACAGGTAACTCCAACATTGGTAACTTTACCTATCTTGATGCATACACATTCTCAAATGTAACTTATCTTGGTATACCGGGTGCACAACCATCACGACTTGCCAATCCTAATTTGGGGTGGGAGTCCGCAATCATGGCTACTGCAGGTATTGACATGAAGTTTTTCAAATGGTTAGATTTAACTGTTGATGTTTATAAAAACCTTAACAAGGATCTTCTATTTGCTGCACCTGTTGCTCCAAGTACTGGTTTCTACAGCTATACACGTAATGTTGGTGAAGTAAGCAATAAAGGTATTGAAATTGAATTAAGCACAGTAAATATAAATAAGAAAGACTGGAGATGGACAACATCTTTCAATATTGGATTCAACAAAAATACTGTTGAGAAACTTCCAAGTGATGAGCCCGGACAGCCTGGCAAACCAATTATGGTTGGGTCGGCAGATGCTGCTCGTCAGAGAATGGAAGAAGGTAAAGAACTTTATGGCTGGTACATGCAAGAGTGGCGTGGTGTTGATCCAGAAACAGGTGATCCGCTATGGACTGCTGAAGATGGTGGAGTTACCAATGATTATGCAAAAGCTAAAGTTGATTGGTTAGGATCATCTCCAAATCCAAAGTTCTCAGGTGGTCTTCAGAATACTGTATCCTATAAAGGATTCTCTCTTGGAGCAAATATATTCTTCATATATGGTAACACCATCTATAACGGCACTCGAAGCTCAATGGATAATGATGGACGTCAGGCTCAATACAATCAGATTTCTCTTGATAATGGTTTAGGTTGGAGCAGATGGGAAAAACCTGGTGATATTGCTACTCACCCAAGACCAGTTTATGGAGGAAATAAGAATTCGGCAGGTGCTTCTTCACGCTTTCTTGAAGATGGAAGCTTCTTACGTTTGCGTAATGTGAATTTCGGATATAATTTCTCAGGTAATGTATTGAATGAAATAGGTGTACAGAGTGCACGTTTATTCTTCTCAGGTGACAACCTGTTGACATTTAGTAAATTCTCAGGAACAGACCCTGAAACCAATTTGTCATCAAGTGGTATTAATAGTGTAGCCGGAAGTGTAAACTGGATTTATCCTGTTAACCGTACTTTTTCACTTGGTGTTGAATTAAAGTTTTAATACATAAAAAATAACGATTTATATTATGAACAAAATATTAATAATATTAGTAGCAGTAATATCAGTTTTTTCGCTGAATTCCTGTGTTGATATGGATTTGGTCCCTCAGGATTCGATGACCTCAGCTCAGCTTGCATCTGATCCTGCAGGTATTGAATTAACAACCATTGGTGCATATAGATGGTTCAGACAAAACCGTCCTGGTTTAACAGGTGGTTCTACAAGTAGAAGTGTTTATGCCAGAAATTGGTTTCAGATGAATGAATTCAGAGGTGATAATGTTTTTATTGCCGGTGTTACATCTGACCCTTTCATGAAATCTTATGAATATACAGATTCTCAAACCGAAGAGACTACACGTTACTTTTGGTATGCATCTTACTCTATACTGAATATTTTGAATACCAATATCGGTGTGGCAACCGAAGGAACCTCAGCATACAACGACCACATACTGGGAGAGAACTACTTCCTTCGTGCCCTGGTATATCTGAATCTTTGTGATATTTATGCACGCCCTTATACTCACGGAGCAAATAATCCGGCTGTAGTACTTCGTACTGAAAATACATCACCTGATGAAGAGATCACCAGAGCTACTATTGGTGAAGTTTATGCACAAATTGAGAGCGACCTTAAGAAAGCTATCCAGCTTATGGATGGTTACCGCAGATCTACAAATGCCAGTTTTGCCTGGAAAGGTTCAGCACAGGGTTTACTGTCAAGACTTTATCTGAACATGGAGAGAAATCAGGAGGTTGTTGATATTGTAAATGAAATGTTGGCCGGAAGATCAGCTCAGGATGTTTTGGATCCTGATCTTGCAACATACTTTACAAGAACACAAACTTCAGAAGAATCTTTATGGGTAATTGGATATCTCTCTAATGAGAGTCCCGGTACAAGTTCTGTAGCATCAATGTATCTTACAGACCCTGAAAGTGGTACAGGATGGGGTGAGATTTACCCATCGGATCCATTCTATGAGTTAATGACACGGTATGCAGAAGATGATATTCGCTGGAATCATTTCCATCTGTACCAACCTCTGCCTTCATCAGTACTTTATAAGGGAGAAGCTCCAAAATGGATGGCTAACTGGCCTGTACCTAACCCTGCCAGCTGGTATTATGGTTTACAATACCGCTACCTGGATGAGGATGAGAATGGTAAATTTATCATATTTAGTGATAAAATGGATGAACCCATTGATGATGACTTCTTCTCAAACACTAATACGAAAATCTATATTCAGGAGGAGATAGTAAATACCTATCCCAAATATTACTTCATGCACAATAATCAAAAGATTTATGTGACTGTAAATCCTGCTACAAATAATCGTATGAGTTACAGGAAGATATTTAATACTAAACTGTCATATCAGGATGGCAATCCTATGTTATGCTCTTACCCTATGATTCGTTGGGCAGAAGTTATACTTAATCGTGCTGAAGCTTATGCAAAATTAAATAATCCTGATGCTGCATTAGCTGATGTTAATGCAATACGCATGCGTGCAGGACTTTCTGGCGATCAGCTTATGACACAGTCAAACATGACCGCTCGAGGATATAATTCAGTTCTGGATGTAGTGCTTGATGAGCGTCGTCTTGAACTAGCTTATGAAGGATTCCGCTGGAAAGATCTATTTAGAAATAAAAAACCTATGGATCGTCGTTATGGTGGAACTCACCCATGGGAAGTTATTCAACCTGACGATCCACGTATTCCACACCAGATATCAGGAGATGAAATGCTTATTAACCCAGGCGTTTTACCAAATGAGAGATAGTATTAATTCTAACTGTCTATGAAAAAAGAGGGAATTAAAACCTCCCTCTTTTCTTTACTGACACCAAGGAATTTAATGCTTTAAGATAAATAGACAATTATTTAATAACAATTCGATTATGAGAAATCTTATACTTCTTGTTTGCTTAAGCATTTTTCCACTTTTTGGTTATTCTCAGTATGTAACAAAATACCCTGATATTCCAAGAATTGATGTTCATTCACATATTGGAAACGATTACCAGAGCATTGAGAGTTTTCTGAAATTTAGAGAAAAGTTGCTTTCAGAAAGTGAAATTGATCTGGCAATGATGATCAATTTGGATGATGAACAGGCTATAGACTCAATATTTAATGCAAGCAATGGCAGAATAGTTACTGCAATTAATGACTTTGAACCACAAAGAGGTTTAACACATTCTCCTGAAGATATATATGTCAGTTTGAAAAAAGGTTATGTTGGATATAAAATATGGCATGGACCTGCTGAAAGAAGACTAAAAGAGGGAGAGGAAGGTATCAGGTATATTGATGATATTGCTCATGAACCTGTATTTGCAGCAATGGAGAAAGCCGGTCTGCCGGGAGCTTCATTTCATATTGCCGATCCTAATGGACCATTTGGTAACAGAGGGAAATGGGCAGCTGATCCGGTTGAATTTTGGAGGCAGGTTGTAGGTCTGGAGCATGTCTTGCAAAGACATCCTGATCTAGTGGTTATTGCTGCACATTGTGCGTGGCTGATATGTCAGGATGCTCAAATTGACTATCTGAGATATATGTTATCAACATATCCAAACTTCTATGTGGATCTGGCAGCAACATTTCAATATTTCCATATGGTAGATCATTCCAACTTAAGAGATTTTCTGATAGAATACTCGGATCGTATATTATATGGTACTGATGTGAGTACTATTCGTGATGCGCAATTATCTAACAATATTGCGAGGTATAATCGTACTTTCAGAATCCTCGAAACAGATGAAATGGTAGAAGGCGGGTTCTTTGGAATGAATCCTGTAAAAGGACTCAACCTGCCGAGAGAAGTATTAGAAAAAATATATTATAAAAACGCATTAAAACTTTATCCCGGATTGAAAGAAAAAATGACTTTACTGGGATTCACGTAAAACACAATAATTTCTTTAATTTAAAACTAAGCAATAATGAATTTAAAAAGATTAAACTTTCTGATTTTTGTCTCTTTATTGGGACTAGTTTTCACTTCTTGTGGTGAGGAAGATAGTACAACTCCGTCAATTGCACCTAAAGCATCTTTTGACTTTACCGCAGATGAATTGACAGTTACCTTTAACAACACTTCGGAAAATGCAGTTTCCTATATCTGGCTATTTGGAGATGGGAACAAGTCAACTGATCAACACCCAACTCATACATACACAGAAGAGGGTACATACGAAGTTGAACTATTTGCAACGAACAGTTCTGATGAAACCAAATCAACAAAAAAATCTGTAACTGTTAAATTAAACGTTGAAGAAGAAGATGAAGATGCCATGCCTGAAGTAAATATCACATTGGATGGTAAATTTGATGATTGGGCAGAGATTGATGAAGAGCATCTTGCAATTGCAGTTCTTGATGAGAAAAACAGTGAGCTACATCGATTGAAAGAGGTTCGTTTTATTGCTGATGCAAACTATATCTATATGTATATGAAGATGGATATTCTGCATGCTAACGCTATGGATATTTATCTTAATACAGATGGTGATCCTGAAACAGGCTACAATAGCTGGATGTGGGATACCGGTGCAGCAAACTATCTGATGCAAGGATTTATTTACGAAGATTACGATATGAGACTTGCTGCTTATGACGAAACAAAAGGTGGAGGCTGGGGATGGCTTACTCCAAACGTAGTGGAAAAAGGAATGGGACTGATGACTATTTCTGAAATGGTACAAGTGGAAGATAACATTTATGAGTTTGAAGCTCAGATATTGAAAAGTTTGATTCCTAATTTAGGTGATAGCGTAAGTATTATGATTGGACATTCGGGAGCTGAAGGAGAAGATAACGCATGGACTACTTCAGGAGGATTGCCAACTGTAACCGCTTCAGGAGATAAGAACAAAGGTTTAACCGTTAGATTAAAATAAACAATTAACAGATTGGCCACCTTTTAAAAAACAATGAAAAGGTGGCCAATTTAAAAATCACTTAAATATTTTAATTATGAAGATTAAATATCTGCTCTTGTTTTTTGCTTCCGCATTTTTACTTAGTTGCAGTGAAACGATAGATACTGAAGACAACAATAAAGATGATGAATATAAAATTGAGAAAGTAGAATTTACAGAATCATTAGAGAATTTTGTTAACCCGGAACGAGGATTCTATAGATTTTTTGAAACAAGTACAAATAATAGTAGTGTTCTTACTCAATCATATCTAGATGGTATAAGAAAAGAAGGCATATCATTGGTATATACTGCATACACTATGCCCGCCTTTAGAGATAAGCCTATTTCTCAGGAGTATATTGATAGAATTAAAACCAATATGAAAGCTCTTAGAGAAAATGGATGTAAGTCAATTGTAAGATTCAGATATACTAATAATCTGGATGATCTTCCATGGGATGCACCTGAAGATATCCTATTTGGTCATATTGAGCAACTGCGACCGATTTTTCAGGAGTATGCAGATGTTATAGCAGTACTGGAAGCCGGATTTATAGGTGTTTGGGGAGAATGGTATTATACTGATAATTACAACTTCCGCCCAAATGAAAATGAATATGGCCCCCGTCGCAAGGTACTTGATGCACTGCTTGAAGCACTGCCAAAAGAGAGAATGGTTCTGGTTAGATACCCTGCAGCCAAACTTCATAGTTTTGGTATTACTTATACTGACACAGTTTCACTGAAAACGGCACATAATCAGTCGGACTTATCAAGAGTTGGTTTTCATAACGACTGTTTTTTAGCTGATCAGGATGACAGAGGTACTTTTGGTGGTAACAGAAACTTCAGAAAATATTGGGAATGGGAATCCAAATATTTGCCTATGGGAGGTGAAACTTGTCAACCATCATCATACTCAGAATGCAGTAGTGCTTTAGAGAATATGGCTAAATACCATTGGTCGTTCCTTAATTTGAACTATCATCCGGGTGTTATTGGAGACTGGCAAACAAATAATTGTATGGAAGAAATACAAAGACGTCTTGGTTACAGGTTTGTGTTAACAGAAGGTACTTTTTCCAATAACCTTACTGTTGGTGATAAATTCGAAATGGATCTAGACCTAATGAATATTGGTTTTGCAGCACCTTACAACCCAAGAAATGCAGAGCTTATCTTAGTTTCAAAATCAAATTCATCAGAGAAATATAAATTTGATTTAGGCGTTGATCCACGCTTTTGGTTTGGTGGAGAAACATTTAATATATCGGCAAAAGTTACAATCACAGAGGAAATGAAGGGCAAAGTATTTGATGTTTGTCTGAACTTCCCTGATCCACAGGAAACATTATCTGAAGATCCAAAATTTAGTATCAGGCTGGCTAATGAAGATGTTTGGGATTTTGCTACAGGTTATAATAAAATTTATACTATTACAGTAAAGTAAAATAATGAGAATTACTAAAAAAACAGTCACAATCCTTTTGGGCTTTTTATTTATGGCTTTTAATGGGTTTGCTGGTGAGTGGGCTGATACTCAGGAAACACAGCGCATAATCTTTCCACGTGGTGTTTCGGTTAATATCGGTCAGGTTGGATGGATGGGTGGTAGTTCTCTTGAAGAGACCGACGGACCATGGCGTGCAGGTATAAGAAGAGATTTTGATGTCAGGGACTATAAGCCAATGGTTGAAGTAGGTAAAGAACTTGGCGTTAGGTTTATGTCTCTATTCATTCTTGGAGAGTTTGACAGGCTGAATATTTTGGGAGAATACCCAACAAGCAATCCTGATGGAGAGAATTGGGATAATTCTAAATATGTAAGTAATACGCAATTGGATATAATGGATTATGTTAAATCCAATGCAGCTAACATTGAGTTCGGTATTACCGGGGTATTGCATGAGTACTGGGAAGATGGAGTTAAGAGCAGAGCTGAATGGTTTAATGTTGAAAAACAAGAGCCAAGAGATGAGACAATTATTAGAAATAATATTGTACTTTTAAAACGGTTAATGGCACAGTATGGCATTAGTCCTGAAAATGGTCATTCCTTTCCTGAGAGTTTTATTTCATATGGCTTTTATTTTAATCCAGGTGCGGAATATAGCCTCGGGAGAGTTTTGAGTGACAATGGAGTTAAGTATGCAAATACACCTTATGCTACAATCCATGGTTTGAATCATCCTCCATTACTGGATGGTGGATTTGATAATGGTGTATTACTACTTGACAGACACAACCATGGAAATCTTTGGTATGAATATGCAAAACTACCGGATAGCATACCTTCTGGTATACAAACAGTAGTAGTTGAGTCTCACTGGGCAAACTGGCTTGCTTATGACGATCATTTACAACCTGATCTTAATCAGAATTGGATTGAATATCTTAGAACAATACAGGCAGATAGAGGCCATTACTTATCAAAAAACACAGAACAGCTCTACTCGCAGTGGTTGTATAAAAAATATACAAAGGTATTGGAAATAGAAGCAGGTAAGGTAAGTATTGACAATCGTAACATGGTAGCTGATGCTTATGAATATGACCTATTGGGTAATTTGGTTTTGTCGGTTCAGCTTAATGAAGGAGAGCATGTTTCCAGTGCCTCAATTGATGGAAAACTGATTTCAGCTTACTATGAAGCAGAAGGGTTTGGATACATTTATCTACCACCTCTGGAAAAGAAAAACTACACTTTTCAATATACAGTTGGAAATAAGAGAATGGACTGTTTTGTAAATAATACCGGCACTTATAATGTATATAATGTGACATGTAATAAATCATTTATGAAAATTGATCTTAAAATGTATGGAGAACAGGTCGTTGAAATTTATACAGCAGAACCGGTATCAGTTACCAGTGATAACGAATACCTGAAAGTTAAAGATTTCAGGTATGACAATGAACGTAAAATTGCATTTATTACTCTAAACGGAAGAAATATTCAGGGTGAAATAGGATCAATAATGTTAAAATATTGAACGACTAAAAAATATTTTTATGACACTAAACAGACGTGATTTTGTTAAAAGAGCTGCTGCAGGGGCAGGAGCTGTAATGATTGGAGAAAAAGCATTTACTAAAACTTTTGCTGCACCTACAATTTTACAGGGTGAAGATGACAGAATTGTAAGATTAGGTATAATTGGAGTAGGGGGCATGGGAACAAATCTCTTAAGATCTATTGTTGCGATGCCGGATGTTCAGGTACCTGCTATTTGCGATATTTCAAAATCAGCACTTACCAGAGCATTAAACATAGTTGAAGAGTCAGGGCGAAAAAGACCCGAAGGTTATTCAAATGGAGAATATGACTACCGAAATCTTATCAATAGAGATGATATAGACGCAGTAGTTATTGCTACTCCCTGGTTGTGGCATACTCCAATGTGTGTTGAAGCAATGAGGGCTGGCAAGCATGTTGCTCCTGAGGTATGGGGAGCTTCTACAATTGAAGAGTGCTGGGAATTGGTGAAAACTGCAGAAGAGACTGGTATGCAGTGTATGATGCTCGAAAACCACTGTTTTGACCGTATAGAGATGTCTGCACTGAAAATGGTAAGAGAAGGACTATTTGGTGAAATGCTTCACTATGAATGCAGTTACTGCCATGATCTAAGAGATGTTAAGTTCCGTCCTGGTGCGGAGTTTGGTGAAAAAGGTGAGGGTGAAGCAAGATGGAGAACAGTACATTCATTGAGAAGGAATGGTGACTTGTATCCTACTCATGGTTTAGGACCTATTGCAAACTATATGGATGATAATAGAGGTAACCGAATGGTGTCTCTTACATCAACTGCAACAAAATCGAGAGCGCTTCATGAATATATCGTCCAAAAAGGTGGTGATGATCATCCTAATGCAGAACTTGACTGGATGTTGGGTGATGTGATTACTACTGTGATAAAAACCCAGAGAGGGGAGACCATAACTCTTACTCATGATACAAATACTCCCAGACCTTATTCTAACAATATGATGGCGCAGGGAACCAAAGGACTTTGGATTTATCACAGAGGATTGGCCAACTCGGTATATGTTGATGGCAGAAGTCCAAACCACAAATGGGAGGATTGGGAAAAATATATACCTGAATTTGAACATCCATTGTGGAAAAAATTCATGGCTGAAGGAGTCCGCGGTGATCATGGCGGTGCAGGATATCTTAAAATACGTTCATTTGTAGAGTGTATTAAAAGAGGTATACCTACAGTAATTGATGTTTATGACACAGCAGCCTGGATTGCAGTCACACCACTTACAGAGAAATCAATTGCTTTAGGTAGTGCACCAGTTGAATTCCCTGATTTTACAAATGGAAAATGGTTAGAAAACAAACCAATATTTGGTTTGACAGATGAGTATTGATTATTGATTATTAAAATTTAAAATAAAATGAAAAGTTCTTTAGAGGCATTTCTTGAGTTGATGGAGGCAAACCGAAATGGTTTGGCAAAGGGTATTTACTCTGTGTGTACAGCTCATCCCGAAGTATTGGAAGCCAGTTTTAAACAGGCAAAGCGAGATAAATCGCTCCTGCTTATTGAATCTACATCAAATCAAGTTGATCAATATGGTGGGTATACAGGAATGAAGCCTCTTGATTTTGTTGAATTTATCAATGGGATAGCAGAGAAAACTGACTTTCCTAAAGAGATGATATTACTTGGTGGTGATCATTTAGGACCAAACCCTTGGAGAAAACTGCCTGCTGCAGAAGCCATGGATAAAGCTAAAGTGCTTATTGCAGAATATGTTAAAGCTGGTTTTCAGAAGATACATTTGGATACAAGTATGTTTTGTGCTGATGATGAGGGAGATAGGACAAAACCATTATCTGAAGAGATTGTAGCTGAAAGAGCTGCGATACTTTGTAAAGTAGCTGAAGATACATGGGCAGAATACAGAAAAGATTTCCATAAACCAGTATATATTATAGGTACTGAAGTGCCGGTGCCAGGTGGGGCTCAAGAGGAAGAAGATGAGGTTGTACCAACTTCTCCATCAGATGCCAAAGAAACTATAGCTGTAACTAATAAACACTTCCTGAAAGTGGGCTTGGAAGATGCGTGGAATAGAGTAATTGGAGTAGTTGTTCAACCTGGAGTGGAATTCAGTGATGACCGCATATTTGCATTTCAACCAGAGAAGGCAGAAGAGTTAAGTAAAAATATTTTGGAGTATGATCGACTTGTTTATGAAGCTCATTCAACTGATTATCAGACTGAGGATATGCTTAGAAAACTGGTTGAAGGTCACTTTTGTATATTAAAGGTTGGTCCATGGTTAACATATGCTTACCGTGAAGCCTTACTGTCACTTGAGGCTATGGAGGTTGAATTATTGGGTGCAGATGATCCAAACCTATCAAGGTTGAGTGAAATCCTGGAAAAGACAATGATCAACGAGCCAAAATACTGGGAACCATACTATCATGGAGATGATAAACAAAAAGCTTTTAAAAGAAAATATAGTTTTTCAGATAGGGTTAGATATTACTGGCCAGTAAAGGATATAGAAGAGGCAAAAAAGAGGTTGTTCAATAATCTAAGTGAAATAGAAATTCCATTATCGCTTTTGAGTCAATATATGCCTGCTCAGTTTTATCAGGTATGTAAAGGTTCAATAAAAGCTAATCCAACTGACCTGGTTCATAGTCATATAAATACGGTAACAGGTATATATTCACGAGCTTGCGGTTTATCAGA
>NZ_JAQVHI010000061.1:0-4716 GCF_028696275.1 Lascolabacillus sp. | reverse complement strand
ATTACCAATCAAGAGTACTATTGCCACTGGCCATACCTCCGAAAATGTTAATCCATTTTTCCATACCCATGAGTAGAAAAGATACATAAATGGATAGTGTACCATGTAAAGAGGATACGAAATATCTCCAAGAAATTTAGATAAACGCTCCGAAGTTTTACTCTTTAGTTTTCCTGATGCACCTATATATACCAGAAAAGGGAAAACAATTATAGTGCAAATTGCATCATATAAACCATTTATCCATAGCTCATCACTACTTCCAATAAAGGGCATCGAAAGCAGAAAAACTATTACAACACTGCATATTATGAAAGCTCCCTTAATTTTTCCAGGTTTAAACAGACGTGACATTAATAATCCGGCTGAAAAGGCATAAAGCAATCGCAGCATTCCTCCAATGAAATTATTGTCTGCGAGGGTCCACCCTACCCCCAAGTGCCAAAAACCGGAAAAATTGCCAACAGCAAAAGTAAAAAGACCGATTCCTGACAAAATCACTACAGCCTTAAGTCCCTTAGTAGATAAGCGGCGAAGGAAAAGTGCATAAAATATATTACCTATATATTCAAAAAAAAGCGACCAGCTAGGTCCGTTCAAAGGAAACATCTCTCCATTTCCACGTACTTCCACACCACTACCCGGCATAGCAGGTAACAGAAAAATGTGCAGAAGAAATGCAGAAGCTATCATCAGGATCGAAACTTTAGAGCCGTCCCATGCTTCTCCGCCCTGAATAAGAAATGTAATCAAACCTAAAAATGCACCCATTATAACCATTGGCTGCAAACGAATTAATCTTCTGCGGAAAAAACCACTAATATTCATTTTCCCCCACCTGTCATCATATGCATAACCAATTACAAAGCCTGACAGAACAAAGAAAAAATCGACAGCCAAATAACCGTGATTAAATTTCTGATCCATTGAACTTGTTGCAAAAGCTTCAAATATATGATAGAATATTACCATAATTGCGGCCACGCCACGTAATCCGTTGAGTATCTGATAATGTGGTTTAGTATCAGTAAACGATGCAGAGGGTTTAATTGACATAAAAAAGTGTTGTTCTATAATTGTGTATAAAAAACAAAAGTAAGCATTTTTCATCTAACCCTCATTAAAGGTACATATCTGAATAAAATGTAGTTAGAATATGCCTCAAAATTATAGTTGTAAAACATTCAATATCAAGGTAAAAAAAATCAAATCAACTCAATCAATTATAACTTATCTTTCATTATCTTTGAAAAATTAAACATCTTAAACTATGAAGCATTCAGTAAAATACACAAGCCCAACTAATGAGTACTACATAGAAACTGTATCATGTAATTTTTAGCTTATAATAAAAAATTGAATGTCATGAAGAGAATTGTTTTACTGATTGGTTTTTGTCTGATATTTACAAGTCAGGCAGATGCTCAAAGTTTTCTTAATAAGTTGGGAAAATCTATTAAGGAGACTGTTGAAAATACTGTGGAACGTAATGTGGTTGAAAAAACTGAAGAGGTAACTGAAAAAGCTTTGGATGTAAAAGCAAATAAAAAAAATGGTGAAAGTACTGATGATGAGGAGTCAGAAAATGAATCTCAGGATAATTCAGTTCAAAACACAAAACAGGAGCCTCAGCAAATAGATTTTCCTGAAAACTTCATAGTGGAATTTGATATAATACCTGATGAGGAGTTTGGTTATGGTATCCAGTTTACACTTTATCAAGAAAGAGAAGATGATCCTAAATAGTTGAATAATGACCTGTATCCTGGACAGGCAGGACTCCATCTGGTTCTGAGAAATGAAAGGTGGGAAAGCAAAGGCTATAAGGATGGGGAAGATTGGATTGAAGGTAGTGCTTCCAAGAACCCTGTAATCAGAGAAAAGTTAAACCTCGTCATTCTATGGATTCAAAAACGGAGAGTGAGAGTTTATCACCAGAATGAAAAAGTAATGGATATGCCTACTAATATTTATCCCGGTGTTAAATTCAATCGTATACGTTTCTCCGGATGGGACAGACACAGTGAACCATTTATTTCTAACATTAAGATTACAACCGCATCACCAGATACGCGCAGTAAGCTGATAACTGAAGGTAAACTTGTTACATATGGAATCACTTTTGATGTCAACAAATCTGATGTAAAACCTGAGTCTTATGGCACTCTTAAAAGTATTGCTGATGTACTCAAAGAAAACGGATCTGTGACAGTGAAAATAATAGGCCATACTGATAGTGATGGAGATTACAATATGAATCTTGATTTATCGAAACGAAGAGCTGAATCTGTAAAAAATGAGTTAATAAATATTTTTGGTATCGATGCTGCTCGTTTAGAAACTGAAGGTGCAGGTGAAACTAAACCTATAGCTCCTAATGACACTCCGGCAAACAAAGCACAAAACCGTCGGGTAGAATTTATAAAAACAAATTAGTCACATAAATAGCAGGGTGATCTATCAGAAATCACCCTGCTAAATTAAATGATATTATTTGTTGAATTAAATATACGGCAAACAATAATCATTAATATCTATGTTGATCAGTAAATACTAAAATAAAATCATAGATATTAATTCACCTCAATCAATATTGGAGGTGGTAATCTAAATTCTTCATTATCATAAATTACGGCCGACCTGGTTAATGATTGAGTTTCTCTGACATCCTTTTGTTTAAACTCTTCAAAGGAGTATGTTTCACCGGCAAGTTCTTTAATTCTCATAACAATTTGCTCTCTGCCCTGAGCATTAATATAACGTATATTATTATTCATCAGACTTACCGGTTCAGATCTCCAGACACCTTTAGAATAATAAAACCCTCCTTCATATACTCCAACATAAGAATAGTCTGGATCATTTATAAGATGACTCCATAAAATATCTTCCACACGATCTGTAAGATCTACATTTTCAAAAAATCCCCATTGTTGCCATTTAAGCAAATCCTCCTTTTCAGATTGAGGTATTGTTGAATTATTTTCAGTATACTCATCTGCAAGCTGCCCAAATCCATGTCCTCCAATCTCATGCTGTACTACTCCCCTGAAATCATTAGGATAATTGAAATTTGATACAGGTACAACAGATATCGACATACCATTAGAATATGACCAGTTTGTACCCCCATATCTTGTACTGTTAGCAATGACAGCAATCTGTGTCTCTGAGAGGTCAGAACTTAGTGGCACTTTTTGTGCATATTCAAAAACAGATGTATGATCGATACTCATTCTTGTTGATGTGGCACTCTCAAATTTTGCTGAGAACTTCGTTTTCCTGGTTCTTTGAATATCACTTATTCCACTCTCCTCAGAATATGCATAAACAATATAAACATCGAAATAATTTCTGTATGTTCTATATGGCTCAATATCAAAGAAGTGATCAATTGCTTCAAGCAGATTGTCTTCGAACTTTCCTGAAATAATATCAGCAACAGTATAACCATCGCCCAGAAACACTATATCTATACCATCACCTGCCGTAGAACTTTGTATTTTTACATATTCACCATCACTTAATTGGTAATTAATCTGATTAATCCTTAGTGTATCTGCGTAGTTTCTGTTATTAAGTTTGAAAATCACATCACCAGATCGATTTAGAGATGTACCAGTAAACAATGAAACATCCACAACTAATTCAACTGAGTCAGAACCTGTTGCGGAGCCTGACAAGAGAGACGTTGTAACCCATTGGGGAGAGGATACTATTGTCCATGAACTGCTGGCAGTTAGTTTAACTTGGTAACTACCCCCATTGAGTGAAGTTTCAATTATATTTCTAGAAAGTGATATCCAGTTCTCAACGACTTGTATATTTATAATTTTGCTAACATTTCCATCATGGCTTGATACCGTTATAGTTGCTTCCCCAACATTTTTTGCATTTAACAACCCATTATTATCGATGGTCACAATATTATCGTTACTGGATTTCCAGTTGAGACTTTTATTAGATGCATTTGAAGGAATTATCATAGCATTAAGCGTTAAAGTATCCCCTTCTGCTACAATAATGTTATTCGTATTTATAGATATATCTGTAACCCTAAAAAACTTCTCATCTTTTTCGCAAGAAGTTACTAAAACAAGAAACAAAATTAGGACAGACAAAAATAATAGCTGTAATTTCATATGCCAAAATTCTTATTTACGACACCTATATCTCAATAACACAAAAAAAAGCTTTAAGGTTTGATTAATAAAAATATGAAATCTATAAATAAAAATAATTCAAGAGATATTTTTACTTGCTGTTTATTGAAGGTATGTTAAGACTCGAGGCTTATAAAGGCAAGTCTGCATTCTCAAATAACTGTTATTTTCTTCAGTTACAAAAGATGTTTATAAGGAAGTGGTAAGAGCAAGGTAAGAGCAAGGTAAGAATTAATTGTATCCCAAAAAGTATTCTAATAAACAATAATTCCTAATATTGTGTTTAAACTATAAATATAGTTCTTTCACTTAAAAATAAATTCTGTTTATGAAATACACAATTTTACTGATTTCTTGATTTGTTGCAAACTTCACCTATAGTAGCACATCCGATGTAATACAGAATGATACTACAATTACAAATCTTAATTATGACAAACTTCTTGCCGAAAAATTAGGAGGTGATGATTATGGTATGAAAATATTTTATCTTGTAATTCTAAAAACAGGAACTAATAATACAACAGATGAGACTATTATTAATGAAAGTTTC
>NZ_JAQVHI010000007.1:0-73712 GCF_028696275.1 Lascolabacillus sp. | reverse complement strand
CACGTGAAGGAGTAATCCACTTAAGCCATGTGAAGTAGAAATTCCAGTCATCCAGTGGTCTTCCAAACATCCATGTCACCCAGTTAGCATTACCTGGGAAAAACTGAGCCTCATAAATACTCTCAACGCTGTTTCTTGTCTTTGCCTCTATTGCCCTGTTTTCCTGAGAAGGGGGAGAGTTGGGATCAGTTAAAACAACATCAAAAAGAGATCTATATTCAGTTTCAAGAGCAAATCCATCGGCTGCAAGCTCATCAGCATACTGAATTACTTTATCATAATCACGTAAAGGCTTTTCGGCATACATCTTAGCAAGCAGAGCACGAGCAACAGATTTTGTAAACTTAGTTTTGTCAGTAGGATCATTTACCGGTGCACTCTGTAAACCCTCAAGAAGATCTTCCTCAATCTGCTGATATATGGTAAGAGCATCCACCTGAGGCGGGAAATAGGCGGGATAAACATCCTTAATCGTTTCTGAAGTAATATCACCTGCAGAGGTAATAACCAATGGAACATTTCCCCAAATCCTAACCATATCAAAATAAATCATTGCCCTGAGTATCTTAGCTTCAGCCTTAAACTGAGCTTTCTCTGCTGCGGTCAATGAAGCATCTGTTACCAGATCAACATTGTTAATCATTTTGTTAGCCTGAGCTATATTACCCATATGCCCGTTCCAGTCACGTCTTAGATTGGTATTAGAACCCTCAATAGAGTTAACCTCAAACGGAGTTGTCTCAGCGTTGGGTGAACCTGCATATGCATTATCAGAATGTGATTCTGCAAGCAGTAACATATCAAGATACCAGTGTTCCTGTCCGTTTTTAAACAGATCAGTCAGCGTTTGTCTGTGCGATAATACAGCAGCTTTATCCTTAAATACAACCTGCACGCTGTCATCACTCATACCCTCAGTAAGATCAGAGTATGTATCCAGCGGCTCATAATCAAGAGAACAGGAAGCCAGCAATAAAGCAAATATGATTGAAATTATATTTATTTTTTTCATTACTAATAGCTTTTTTAAAATTCAAGATTAATACCAAAAACAACAGTTTTACTGTGAGGATATGTTCCCCAGTCAATTCCCTGAACAGCACCACTGTTACCCCATTGGTTTACTTCCGGGTCCATACCGCTGTACTTAGTAATTGTCAAAAGATTGCTTACAGTTACAAAAGGCTGAAGCCGTGAAATTCCTGCTCTGTTCAAGAGGTTTCCTCTAAAATTATATGAGAGTGATACATCTTTTACTCTAAGATAGCTTCCATCTTCAACAAAGTAGCTCGATGGCTGAAGATTAAAACCGGCTTTTGGTATATCTGTTATCATCCCTGGTGTACGCCAGCGCTTAAGTACTTCAACCGACTGATTTTTTAAATCATACATACCTTCTGTATCGCCTTTCGAAGCATTGAATATATCGTTGCCTATTGATCCCTGGAGGAAAATATTAAGGTTGAATCCTTTATATGATAGAGTGTTAGTTAATCCATAAGTGAAAAGAGGATTAGGATCACCAATATAGGTTTTATCCGAAGCAGTCACCCTGCCATCTTCATTTATATCCCTATACATCAGTTCACCAGTTTCAGGATCAACACCATCACTTATATATCCGTAGAATCCACCAAGAGGTCTTCCCGGTTCATTTCTAACAACACGTGTCTGATGGAATGCCTGAGTAGTTTCGGCAGCGTAGTATATCTGCTGGAGCTCAAGACTTTCCAGCCTGTTTCTGTTAAATGATATATTGAAGTTAGTGTCCCAGCTGAATTTTCCTGTCATGTTACGAGAATCGGCGCTGAACTCAAAACCTCTGTTGGTCATCTCACCCTCATTCCTCACAATTTGAGTGGCTGCAGCAGCTCCTGAAGGCAGAGAAACATACATAAGCATATCTTCAGTACGTTTGTAGTACCAGTCCATAGCCAATGTAAGCCTGTCGTTGAAAAGAGTTGCATCCACACCCACATTAAACTGATTGGTGGTTTCCCATTTCAGGTCAGTTGTTCTCAGGTTAGCCTGAGTAATAAGAGGAAGAGCATCTGTTTTGCCTGTCTCAAACCAAGCCTGTCTGGTGATATTATATCTCTGCAGGTAAGCAAAGTCACCAATACCCGATTGGTTACCGGTCTGACCCCAACCACCTCTTAGCTTCAAATCAGATACCCAGTCAGCATCCTCCATAAACTCTTCAGAAGAGAGACGCCATGCGGCAGAAAGTGAAGGGAATGTGCCCCACCTGTGATCAGGATGCAGTTTCGAAGATCCATCCTCACGAACATTAAAAGTCATCAGATATTTGCTGTCAAAGTTATAGGATACACGCCCAAACAGTGAAAATATTCCCCATTGCGATGCATTTGAACCTGTATTATCCCATGCAATCTTATTTGCAGCATTTAATGTTTTGATCGAACTATCCTTAAAGTGAGAAGCGTTTATGTAGCTCTGCGACCATTGAGAATCGGTCCATGAACTACCAGCCATCACTTCCAGATTATGCCTTTCATTAAATGTATTCTTATATGTCATAACATTATCAAATACCATTAAGGTATTCATGTTTCGGGTATCCCACGCATTACCCCAGTCATCTCTGTCAGATCCGTGCGATGGAGGTGTAAAACCTGTAATCTTACCATTGCGGCGGTCAATTGTAAAAGTCGACTTAAGATTTAACTGAGGCGAAAAAGTAAATGTCATATTTGCAGAACCAATAAGTCTGTTCTCATTATTCTTATTGTTTCTTCCATTCTCAATCTCCTCTATTGGGTTTGCAATGTTTTGTCCGTAAAACAGTCGGTTGTATAGTCCTGTACTCTCATTCCTGATCAATGCAGAGGTAGGAAGATTTACAACAGCAAGAACAACACCACCGCGGTTAGATCCCTGACCTGTTGTTACACCATTGCTTGTATTGTCTGAATATGAAACGTTTACCCCAAAATGAAGCCATTTTCTTATCTGGCTCTCCACATTACTTCTGAAGTTAAATCTGCGGAAAAAAGCTGAGCTTAAAACACCCTGTTCGTCAAGATAACCAGCCGAAACAAAGTAACGCAATCTCTCATTACCATCTGATACCTGAAGCTGATAATTTTGAGTAATACCAGTTCCATACACCTCTTTAAACCAGTCGGTTCTGTCAGTAGTCCCCTCAGGAATGGCGCCCGGACGAATCTCATCAATAAGCTCTTTATACTGGCGTGCGTTAAGCGATTTAATAGGGTTGCTTACATTGCTTACACCCATTTGAACAGTTGCAGAGATCTTAGCCTCACTGCTTGCCTGTTTTGTAGTTATCAATACAACACCATTAGCTGCACGCGATCCGTAGATAGCAGCAGAAGAAGCATCCTTTAATATCTGTATACCTGAAATGTCTGTTGGAGAGAGGAAATTAATATTATCCACAGGTACCCCGTCAACCACATATAGCGGGTCGTTGCTACCATTAAAAGAGGTAGTACCACGGACACGTACAACCATTTCTCCCCCCGGTGTACCACTAGGTCTGTAAACATTCACACCTGCAGCTTTTCCCTGTATTGCCTGAGCTGCCGATACTATCGGTCTCTCATTAAGGTCATCCAGAGAAACAGTCGAAACTGCAGTTGTCACATCACCTCTCCTGACAGTACCGTATCCAATCACAACCAGTTCATCCAGAGCTTTAGTATCTTCCACAAGAACAATATTAATGCTTGTCCTTCCCGAAGTGTTTATCGTTTGATCATGGTAACCTATGTAGCTCACCTGAATTGTAGCATTATCCTCCACATCCAGTGAGTAATTACCATCAATATCAGTAACAGTACCATTTGTAGTGCCTACCTCAATAATATTTGCACCTATGATTGCCTCACCTGCCTGATCGGTTATATTACCTGAGATTCTCTTTTTTTGCTGTTCAATCTGAGTAATAGTCTTTGCAATTTCTTTCGTAGCTTGCATGACCTCATTCTGGTAAATTACTACCTGATCATCAAGAATTTTATACGTAAGTCCTGTAGCAGTAAGTATTTCATCAAGAATATCCTCAATCTTGTGAGTATTATCAGATAGAGTTACTCTCTTCCCAATAATCTTCCTTGCATTGCTGTCAAAAATAAAACGGAAATTGCTTTCACTTTCAATCTCAGCAAGTATTTCCTGAATAGATGCAGTCTTGAGATCTATATTTAATTCGGTCTCCTGTGAATAACCCGGGGCAGCCTGTGCGAGCAGAATGCCAAGGAACAAAAAGCAAAATGTTATTCTCATTATTATCAGCAGATGTTTTAAATTATCGACCGGGCTTTCCCCTTCAATAAAGTTATTATTCATATATTTGTATGATTTTAATTATTTTTATACTAGGTAATTAGAATTCTTTGTCGGACGATATTCGCACTATCGTTCGACTTTTTTTGAGGTCATTTTTTGTCTTACATAGGCATAAGTTTTAATTTTTGTAGATAAATATTGAATTATTCTCTCGTTTATAATTTGTGGAAGAGATAAGTGAAAGAGCAGTCAGCACATTATCCAGGTTGTCCGAAAGGATAATTTTACCTGTGCATTCTGAACCTGCAAATGACACATTATCACCAAAATTGAATGAAAGGTTGTAATACCTCTCAATCTGTTTTAATGCTTCCATGATGGGTGTATCGCTAAATGTTAGGTAACCATCCTTCCAGCTGGTGTAAAGACCGGCGTCAACATCTCTTCTGTTGAAGGTGCCGGAATCAGAAAGTAATGCCTGCTGGTTAGGTGCAAGAATGATCTCTTCTTTTGCTGCGGACGACTTGAGCTCTACGCTTCCTTCAACAAGGACAACTGATGAGCTTGAGCCTTCATATGCTGTTACATTAAACTTGGTACCAAGTACCTGCACATTAAATTCCGGGGCAATAACTACAAATGGGTGCTTGCTGTCTTCAGCCACCTCAATATACATCTCTCCTGATATTGTAACTGTACGGTTGCTTCCTTCAAACATAGAAGGAAACTCAAGAATTGAACCGGAATTAAGCCAAACCTTTGTTCCATCTGATAATATAATCTTGGATCTTTTACCATAAGGAACTATTAGCCTGTTCATAGTATTATCGGCAATTTTAACCTCCTTTTCTCCACTCTCGCCTGTTATTACGCGGGCACTGTTACCATTCTGAATATGAATATCTATATTTTCCTGAAAAGAGGTTACATTATTTCCTGACGATAAAATTATATCCTGCGATTCCAATTCACTCCCTACAATATAACCCGGTGAAAAAACAGCCTCATCTGCTGATTGGTTAAATCCTCTCTGGAAGTAAATAAGTGAAATAATCAAAATCGATATACAGGCAGCTGCAACATATCCTAAATTTCTTAATCTTCTTTTTCTGTTGAAACTCTCTACTGAGCTTTTAAGTCGCCTTCTCAGTTCAACCCTTTTTTCTTCAGGGATTTCAAAATAAGATAGTTTTATTTTATGAAAATGTTGGTCTGCCAGCTCCAGATTCTCCTTCTCTTCCGGGTGGCTTTTTACAAAATCACTCCAGAAATTATTCAGCTCATCATTAGGAAGCAGTTTCCACTCAATAAACTTCTCATCTTTCAGGTAATTGATATATTTATTGTTTTCTGTATTCAATCCCATTAGTCAAAATGTTAAAAATGACAGCTTCTCATTTTGGTATATTAAGATGCTTTTAATAATAGACGATTAAATTCAAAAAATATCATCACTTTTCGAAAGAAAAATGAATAACTGCTTAAATTTAACAATTAAGGTCGATTTATTGTAATATAGGATGGGTTATAAAATCAGTAAATGTATGTCAACAGATTCTGATTTTTTAATTTGCTGAGAGATTTACTAATCAGATTTCTTGATGATTCCACAGATATATTCATAATTTCTGCAATCTCCTCATAGCTGTGTTCCTCTATAAATCTAAGATATATGATTTCCCGCTGTCTGTCACTCAGTTTTTTAAGATACTCCTCAACTTTATGCCTGATCTCATCCTGAGCCTCTTTCTCAATCAGTTCATCTTCAACAGTCACATTAAGCATAAATGTAAGCTTCTCAGCATCCTCTTCCTTTTTTGTATTTTCAACTGTCTGTATTCTGTCTGAACGATTTATGTCTATCAGACGGTTTCTTAGCGCTCTTAACAGGTATGATTTATGGTTTGAAATATTATTTAGTACCGATTGATTGATGCAGAGTTTATAGAACACATCGTGTATAGCATCCATCGCGGTCTGTTCATTAAAACCCATATGAATAGCGTATGAATACATACTGTTTAGATATTCATCGTATAGAGAGGCTATGTATGAAAAATTTACTCCCCTTGTCATTAGGTTGTGGTTGCTATTACCGACAAATTTATAGAAAAAAATTGTTTATGTAGATTGTTAATGCATTAATATTCTTTTTACATAAAAGATATTGACTAAATTTGTAGGTAAGGAGATTAGTAATGTAACCTGCAAAAATATATATGACCCCTTTCCTTTATAAAGTAGCTGAAGTTTTTTTACGTGAGTATAGTTTTGATCTGTACAAGCTTACATTTGTATTCCCAAATCGTCGTGCTGCAATGTTTTTCCAGAAGTATCTTGCAGAGATAGCCGGGAAGCCACTGTTTTCTCCAAGGATGCTTACAATTCAGGAGCTTTTTTCTTCACTTTCTTCACTACTGCCTGCTGATAGAATTGAGATGCTTGTAATGCTATACAAACATTTTGTAAAGATTAGCGGATCGGACGAAACGTTCGACGATTTCCTTTTTTGGGGTGAGATGCTGTTGAATGATTTTGATGATGTCGATAAGTATCTGGCAGATGCGAAGCAGCTTTTCAGGAATGTTCATAATTTCAGATCTCTCGATGATGATCTCTCTCATCTAGATGAAAATCAGATAGAGGCACTTCGCCGTTTCTGGTCAAACTTCATGCCTGCTGAGGGCAGTAAGACAAAAGAGAAGTTTCATGAAACATGGAAGGTACTATATGAGCTATATGATTCATTCAGAACAGAATTGCTTGAAAGAGGGCATGCATATGAGGGGATGATTTTTAGAGATGTAGCTGAAAATATTAAAGACAGGGAGGTTGATGAGTGGCAGTCTGATGGTTTTGTTTTTGTGGGATTAAATGCGCTTACCCCTTCAGAAATGGTTCTGCTGAAGCATCTGAAAAGTATAGGCAAAGCTGATTTTTATTGGGACTACGATTCTCCATTTGTTCATGATGAACTTAACCGTGCCTCGTTGAGGGTGAAGGAAAATCTGACTCGTTTCCCCTCCAGGTTTGAAATTGCTGACAACTCTTCTGATATTAAGCCAAAGATGGAGGTTATTGGCGTTCCCTCTGGCGTGGGACAGGCTAAATTTATAACTCAGGTGATTCAGGATCTGATTAAATCAAATGATATTGCTGATCCGGATGAGGCTATTAATACGGCAATTGTTCTTCCTGATGAGAATCTCCTTTTACCTGTACTTTACTCTATTCCTGAAGAGATAGACAAAATAAATGTAACAATGGGATATAGCTTGTCTAATTCATCAATAGCGGGACTTATAAATCATCTCTCTTTAATGCAGCAAAACCTGAGAAAATGGAATGGGGAAGATGCTTTTTATCACCGTTATGTAAATGCTGTTCTTAATCACCCTTTGGTGAGCAGATCTGCCGGACCAGATTCTGAACAGCTCAAAAGTCATATTCTCAAATATAACAGGATAGTTGTTCCTGTTTCTGAAATTCCTACAAACAGTTTGCTAAGACTTATATTTACACCTATTGACGACTGGCGTAAGATTGGCGGATATCTGCATGAAATATTGTCTACTCTATATAATAGTTTAACCGCGGAGAAGCATGCTGATATGGAAAAAATGCAACCGGGTGATCTATCGGTAGAGGAGGAGATTGATGCAGATATGAGTAGTGCAGGTACCGACGATCTGGAGCGTGAGTTTATAGTTCAGTATTATAAGACTGTTACAAGATTGCAGGATACATTGAGTGAAGCCGGAAATATGAGTATAGATACATACTTCAGACTTCTCAAGAAGCTGGCACACAATATTACTGTCTCTTTCAAGGGTGAACCATTGTCTGGACTGCAGGTTATGGGTGTACTCGAAACTAGGGCTGTTGATTTTGAGAATTTGATAATTCTCTCGTTTAATGAGGGTGTATTTCCACTGAAGAATAGTGCCAACTCATTTATCCCAATCACTTTACGTAAAGGGTTCGGACTGCCTGTTTATGAGCACCAGGATAGTGTATATGCATATCACTTCTACAGGATGATCAGTCGCCCCAAAAACATTTACCTACTCTACGATACAAGAAGCGATGGTTTGCAGTCGGGTGAAGTAAGTCGCTATTTCTATCAGCTGAAGTACCTCTATAACGACTATTTTGATATCTCTGAGCGTGTTGTAACTTATGATGTTACAACACCACAGATTGCACCTGTGTCAGTTGACAAAACCGATATTATTATGGAGAAGCTAAGAGAATTCCGTCAAGGTGGAAGTAAATCTCTTTCAGCATCACTTATCAATAACTATATTGATTGTCCGCTAAAGTTTTACTTTACAGCAATAGAGGGACTCTCCGAGGAGTCGGAAGTACAGGAATCTGTTGAATCTGACGTGTTCGGATCAATTTTCCACCGCCTGATGGAGATAATCTATCAAAGGTATAAAAATAGTGTAGTGACAATTGATGTACTCAACGAGATAATAAAAGATGATAGCTACCTCACAGCTATTATTGAAAAAACATTTGCACAATACTATTTTAAAGACAGTGACAATCCACGCCCGCTTGAAGGACAGTACTACCTTATAGGTGAAATCCTGAGGAGTTATGTGAAGCAGACATTAAATATAGATAAGCAGTTTGCTCCATTCACCTATATCAGTTCTGAGTATCGTTTCAACAGGGAGTATAAGTTGAACGACGAGCTTACTGTCAACTTTAAGGGAAGTATTGACAGAATCGACAGAGTAGGGGGTTCTGTTAGAATTATCGACTATAAGACCGGAGCAGGGAAGACAACTGTTAAAGATATCCCGGAACTGTTTGATGACTCCAAATCCAAACGCCCAAGCCAGATACTTCAGGTTTTTGTGTATGGCCTGTTCTACCTGCTCGAGAACCCTTCTGTTGAGCTATCTCCGGCAGTCTACTATCTGCGGGAAGTATTCAAAGATTTCAATCCCACAATTAAAGTAGATAAAAAAGTTGTTAGTAACCTTGCAGAATATCTACCTGAGTTTACGGAAATGTTCAATGAACTGATAGAAGAGATTTTCAGTCCGGAAATTCCCTTCTATCAGACAAAAAACAACGAAAACTGTAAATGGTGTGCGTTTAAAGGAATCTGCAATAAATAGCAGATTATAAATTTAATCTTTTCTGTAACTCAGCGTAGCTGTCCACAACAAAATCAGCTCCCGCAATCAATAATGTTTTTGCATCGAAAGATGTTGTAAGTCCCGCCACCACACAGCCGGCTGACTTAGCTGATGCAATCCCGTTAAGAGAGTCCTCAATGACCAGTGTCATTGATTTATCAGCCTCTAACCTCTCTAATGCCAGAAGATATGGATCGGGTTCCGGCTTATGCTTTTGAGTATCTTCCTCTGCTATAATCACCTCAAAATTATGAGTTATATCAAGAAGCTCATCAATCTTTTTTACAGTGAATTTAGAAGAAGAGGTAACCAGTCCCTTCTGAATATTTTTCATACCGATAACCTTTATAAACTCGGTAAATCCATCAACATACTCGAGCTCCTTCAGCATTCCTTCAAAAAATCTGTTCTTCTCTTCAAGCAGCTTCTCTACATCTACTCTGTTGTCAAAGTTATAATAAATATACCTAAAGAAAGATTCATCAGATTTCCCCACAAATTTATTCAAGATTGACTTATCATATACTACATTGTGTTTCTCCAGTGATAAGTCCATAGCTTTCAGGTGCAGCTTCTCAGAATCGATAACCACACCATCCATATCAAATAAATACGTTTTAAAATCTGTCATCTTAATTTAATCTTTTATTATTTTCAGGGCATCTTCTCAAAGTGATCAGGGTAAGTAACCTTATGCTTTATTGTTCCATCCATCTGATGCAACCATGTAACAAACTCACGCTTACCCTCTTTGAGTACAACAACCCTCACACCATTAACCGCAGGTTTAGGAGTATAGGTTGTAGTCCAGCCGCTGAAATGTCCATAAGCAAGTGCGATATTATAAAAGTTGACAATATAATCATTTATATGCTCATGCCCAACAAATGTTGCCATAATATCCTTCATCTCTTTCATTGCAAGAAACATTCCTGAGTTAAGTTCAGAACTGCACTCGTCCTCATTTCTTTCACCAAAAGAGATATTCTTCTTATCATTAAATGCTGTGCGGTATTCAGGCAGCGGTATATGAAAATAGGCCAAAGCAGGCAGAGGATTGAAGTTGTTCTGAACAGTGTAATGCATACTCTGTTTCTTATACCACTCAATCTGATCAGTAGTAATCCATCCATAACCACCCACACCATCAATCGTGGAATATGCTCCCGAATCGAAGCAATAGATAAGAGCAGCCGGGTTAAGATGCTTTTCACTGTGGTAGACAGGTATTGCATCATTCAGTACCCTTCCTCCGATATTATTAATACTGTTTACATTAAAGGGGTAAGAGGTGACAAGTTCAGCAATCTCTTCCCTTGTAACGCCATTCTCATGATCGTGATTGCCAAGGGTAACAGCAAATGGTATTTCCCGATCGATTACATATTTTGTGATAACATCCCATCCTTCTACAGAGCCTGTAACAATGTCACCAGTAAAAACAACAAGATCAGGCTTTTCACTATCAAGTATATATGGGACTAACAAAAGTGTTGTATCTGATTTAGGGTTTCCATGCACATAATGCATATCAGTAAACTGTACAACTTTAAATTCGCCCTCTTTGTTGAAGGATAGTTTTTGTGCACTCATCGAGATGCTTAGAGAAACAGCAATAAAGGCTGTGATAATTTTTGACTGCATAATTATTTTAATAGTTATATCACCAGCACAGTAGTGAATGATTAATATATTGATTTAACCTGTGACCTGTTTTATTCTTGGTTGGCTCTTATAACTATAAGGTTTATAAGAGCGAGGTAAGAGCAATATAAGAGCGAGGTAAGAATATATTACCTTAGGTATACAGCTACAAATTTTGCAACAGGTGTGTCTCCGTCAGAAAAAAGTGAAAGAGTATCGTTTTCTATAGAGTATTTTTTGCTTCCATCAAATATTAAAAGATATTCATGCTCGTATTCAGCATCTAAACATGCCATTCTTGTTGCTGCAAGAGGTGAAAATTTTATCTCTCCCTGCTGTGCAGAACCCTCTGTAAGTTCATAGCTGCCCATCATATTGTTACATCCGCTGTTGCCTGTAATTCTGTTTTCATTACTATGGAGAATAAAATGAGCCTCTCTTCCTGTTTCATTGGCTGACGACTGAATACTCTTACCGTTTAATTCAATTAATTTCCAGTATTTTTCAGTTACAACATTGTCAATGTCGATTTTATTCAGTACATACATCTCTTGTGGGATTGAGCTCTCTATCCTGTTGCCATCGATATCTAGTGCAATCAGTCTGTTTTCACCAACCTTGTACCACTCTTTGGTATCTGAAGATTTATCAGTGATTATAATTTTACCTCCTGTTTCATCCCAATCGAAACTACCTGATTCGCGAAGTTTATCATCTCCCTTACCCAGATAGTCCATTATCCTTTCAAAGCTGTTATCACTATTTAAACGTATTTCTGTAACAATACCCTCGCAGTCGGCACAAGGCAGTGTACCTCTATAAACTCCTGCCCAATCTAAGGAGTTTCTGCTACTATGTTCTGCTGCAAACTCTGCAGACAATTCAGTACCGCTTGAGGTTTTTTTACCGGTGTTGCAGGCAGATGCTACTACAAATAAAATCATCAGAAGTAAAATAATTTTTCTCATAGTTTTTGTTGTTTTAATTGGTTTGTTAATAATCTTTTTTGATTTTGGTTTTATTTCTTTTAATTGCATTTATAAAAATAACAACTGCTGTCAGCAACATAATTAGCAGAGCACCATATGCAATTCTGTCTGTCACTTTTATGCTTTCGGGATCGAAGCGGAATTCAACAGTATGTTTTCCTTGAGGAATAGGTAATGCGCGAAGCGTATAGTTAGCCCTTAACATCTCAGCCGGTTCCCCATCAATTGTTATCTGCCACCCTTTTGGATAATACACCTCAGAGAAGATGGCCAACTCATCTTTTTTTGCATCAACAGAGTAGATTAGAAAATCTGAGTCGTAATCAGTAAGCATAATCGTTGATGCTGAATCAGCCTTAGCAGGTCTGAACCCCTGTTTAAAATTATCAAGTATGGGCTCATACTTTTTGTCAGCTACAGCAACACTGCTCAGATCGATACTTCCTAATACCTCTATCTCTTCATCTGCATTATTTACAAAAAGAATCTCATCAACAAACCATGCGTTGCCCATCGCATGTGGATTTTCCACAGGTATATTTGCCCCTTCCTGAGAGGGAAGTATAACCCATTTGGTGTTGAGCATATTGAGTACCTTAAAACCGTTTGTATCCACTGAATCAAGATTACCTGCTGATGTGATTACAGCATAATGGATATTCATCAATTCATCTGTAAGGTATACATCGATAAGATCCTGATAACGTCTTAGTTTAGCTGCATGATAACCTCCAATAACCTTATGGTGATACGGAGTAATACCATCGTTAAATGTACTTGTTGCAAGATTAAGCACTCTGTAATATTTGGTGGTATCCTGCAGAATATGCTGATCTGTTGGAGTTAATGTGAAAAGTTGCTCCTGACTTGATTTATAGACAAAATCATCATCGTTGAGATAACGTCTGTTCACATCCCACATATCTGCAAGGCAAAGTAAAAGAATACCAGCTACAGTCCATGTAGCTTTAATCTTCTTCTGCAGAAAGAGCCATAATATCAATCCACCTATTGCTACAATTATAAAGCTTCTTAAGGCATCTGCAGTGAACAGTGACAGACGCATCTCCGTCAGGTTTGCCACTAATGGTTGAATATGAATGGGTGGTACAGCCTGACTAATAGCCTGCATCTCGTTAGCCGAGATATAGGATGGGAAGAATATCTTTGGTGCAATAGCAAAAAGCAATGCTAAGCCACCGGTTAAACCGAGACTTATATATAAATACTTCAGATTGTTTTTTAGTACTTCCGGTTTATGAACTATCTCTTTAACTGTAAGAGCAGCAAGTAATGGAATGCAAAATTCAGCAACTACCAGAATAGATGATACGGCACGAAACTTATTATACATCGGAATATAATCGATGAAGAAGTCGGTCAGTGGCATAAAGTTTTTCCCCCATGAAAGGAGTATGGAGAAAATTGTACCTGTAAGGAGTGCCCATTTAACGGGCCCCTTCACGATAAACAGACCTAATATAAAAAGTGCAAGAACAAAAGCGCCTGCATAAACGGGACCGGAAGTGCCGGGCTGATCACCCCAGTACTGGCCTATCTGCTGATAAATCTGATAATATTCCGGGCGTGCTTTGCTCATTGCCTTCTCATTTTGAGAAAGAGGCACTGATGCTCCACCTTTAGTGTTGGGAACAAGCAATGTCCATGTTTCACCAATTCCGTAGCTCCAGGCAGTGATATAGTCACGTTCTAGTCCGTTGTCCGTTGTGTTTGCCTCCTCATGGTGGGAGAGCTCCGACTTCCCTCGCATTGTCTCTTTTGAATACTCATATGTATGATAGAGATTGCTTGAGTTTGCCGCTACACCAATGATTCCCGCTATTATCAGTACTCCCGTTGCTTTGAAGAAATTAGGCAACTCCCTTTTTTTATATGCATCAACAAAGAAAGCTATAACCATGAAAAGCATCAGGAACAGGAAGTAATAACTCATCTGTATGTGATTTGCCGAAATCTGGAAAGCCACGAAGATCATGAAGAGTAGTCCTCCCAAAAGATACCTCTTCCTGTAAACATAAACCATACCGGCAATTGTAGGAGGTATATAGGCCAATGTGATGAATTTCCATATATGTCCTGCCGAAATAAGAATAAAGAAATAGGATGAGAATGTCCATATTACCGCTCCCAGTGCACTAATCAGCGGAGAAGCCCTGAATGCCCGCATCAGAATATAAAATCCGATGAGCATTATGAACATCAGGTAGACGTAATTTGGTAAAAACAGAGAATAGAGCTCTTTGGCACTATCCAGAGGCTTTGAGGAGTTGTAAGTGGGGCTCATCTGATATGATGGCATACCACTGAACATTGAAATGTTCCAGCGAGTGCGCTCGCCATCATGACGTTCCATATAGTCACGCTGTTCCTGTCCCTGTCCTATAGCGGCAAGTGAGTCGTGCTGAGCAATTACCCGCCCGTCTATTACAGCCGGAGCAAAATATATGAATGAAATAATAATGAATCCCGCTATAACTATCAGGTCGGGAATTAACTTTCTGATATTGCCACTTATTTGCATGATCTATCCTTTGCAGTTTTATATTAAACCACAAATTTACATTTAATTGTGATAAATCAATTAATTAAAGTTCCCTTATCCAAATATTTCTGAAACTTATTGGAGCACTCGGATCGCCATGGTCTTGCAGTCTGATTGGCCCTGCACCATGCACAACAACTTTTGGGAAACCAATATATTCTGTTGTTCCAAGTATGATTGTATTATTTTGCAGAACTACACCATTCTGTATAACAGTTACCCTTGGATGTGTGCGGTAAGTTCCGTCAGCTTTGAATGTTGGAGCAGTATATATTATATCATATGTATTCCATTCACCCGGACGGTTCATTGCATTTACCAGTGGAGGAGTCTGTTTATAAACACTACCTGTTTGGCCATTCACATATGTCTCATTTTGATAGCAGTCAAGTATCTGAATCTCATACATTCCCTGCAGGAATACCCCGCTATTTCCGCGAGCCTGACTTTCGCCTGTAATGCCTTCCGGTATAAGCCATTCGAGGTGCAGCTGGAAATCGTTGAACTCCCTTTTTGTCTGAATATCACCAGTACCTTTTTTAACAGTAAACACACCATCGTGAACAGTCCATCCTGCCGCTTCACCCTTGCTGTTTTGCCACTCAGACAGATCCTTGCCATCAAACAATACTATAGCATCAGAAGGTGCAGCAGCTGGCGCTTGTGATCTGTTGCCCGGAGTAACCACAGGTGGCTGAGGTTGCCAGTATTCACTCATTTCAGGTCTCATACGTGCCTGTTCAGGATATTGTCTATCCTGCGAATTCATAGTAAAGACAAATAAAAAATTCAATAAAATCAATGTACCTAATGCTTTCATGTTTTTTTAATTAAAAAATTGTAATTGTATAAATTGATGGTTCTTTAGAATCTTTTTCCAATGGTAATACCCAGACGAGGATAACCTCCGCCATTTACGAAGTCTCGTCCCCCTCCGGCATATATCTCACCTACCCAGTTATTGCCTGACAGGTACTTCCAGCCCAGAGCAAGTCCCACTCCAGCTCCTGTAACGTTGTCATATACAGCGGCGAAGGTTTCATTCTCATAGTATATTGTTTCTTTCTCTTTTGTGAATATACCACCGTTTGCCTCAATAAAGAAACCTGCACCATATTTCTGAAGGTTTTCCTGATTGCCTCCAAAAAACCATCGCACGTACGGGGTGAAAAGTAAGTCAGTTGCGTAAATATCATCAAGAGAAACACCCAGAGAAGCACCTGCGCTGAGATCTGAATTTATAATCCTCTCATACGCAATTTCAGGGAATGAAGCGAAGATAGAGGTTCCCAGATTAATCTTCAGCTCATTCTTAGGAATATCTTTTGTCAATTTCCATCCAAAAGCACGGTAGGTTCTCTGAGAAAACATTGATAAGCTAACAAACAGAGCAAAAATCAATAATAGATGTTTTTTCATAAAAAAGTTATTAAAAGATTTATACTTTACTCTTTAAATAAAACATTTATTAAGAGCACTATTTGATAGATTAATAACTATACCAATAGTTACAAAGTTGCTAGTTAAATTAACTTAATCATACTACCTGACTTCCAGGGTCAACATCTTTGGAAGGTGTTACCAGTGCTAGGGTTCCATCACTGTTTTCAGCTGAAAGAATCATTCCTTCTGATACAAACCCTCGCATCTTTCTTGGAGCCAGATTTGCAATAAAGCAGACCTGCTTACCCACCAGCTCTGCTGGGTTTGGATAGTATGCTGCGATTCCTGATAATATTGTTCTTTGTTGCAATCCATCATCGAGAAGGAATCTAAGGAGCTTATCAGTTTTAGGCACTTTCTCACACTCGATAACAGTACCAACACGGATATCAAGTTTTTCGAAATCATCAAAATCAATAGTAGGCTTAACAGGTTTTACTGCCGACTTCTCAGCTGCAACTGTTTTCTCATTTTCAGCTTCGTTAAGTTTCTTTGTATCGTGAAGCTTCTGAACCTGTTTTTCAACCACTTCATCCTCAATCTTTTCAAAAAGGAGTTCAGACTTGCCCAATGTATGGCCTTCTGAAAGCAGGTCGAAGCTACCTAACATATCCCAGTTGATGTGTTCTATATTGAGGAATGAGAGAATCTTCTCTGCTGTGAAAGGCAGGAATGGTTCAGTCACAATTGCAAGATTAGCAGTAATCTGCAAAGAGATATTAAGAATTGTTGCAGTGCGATTCATGTCGCTTTTGGCAGTCTTCCATGGCTCAGCATCAGCAAGATATTTATTACCGATACGAGCAAGATTCATAGCCTCTTTCTGCGCCTCTCTGAAATGGAAGTTGTTCAGATTATACTCAACAGCCTCCTTAACTTTTTTAGCCTCTGCTATAGCCTCACGGTCAAGATCGGTCAACTCACCTATAGCAGGCACTTTATTATCGAAATATTTCTGAGTAAGCACCATTGCTCTGTTTACGAAATTACCAAGCACAGCTACCAGTACATTATTGTTATGGGCTTGAAAATCTTTCCATGTGAAATCGTTATCTTTGGTTTCAGGTGCATTTGCAGTAAGTGTATAACGAAGTGCATCCTGTTTACCCGGGAACTCTTCTAGGTATTCGTGAAGCCAAACTGCCCAGTTGCGTGAGGTTGATATCTTATCACCCTCCAGATTCATGAACTCGTTTGAAGGTACATTATCAGGCAATATGTAGCTGCCCTCGGCTTTTAACATTGCAGGAAATACAATACAATGGAACACTATGTTGTCTTTTCCGATGAAATGAATCAGACGGGTATCTTCATCTTTCCACCATTTCTCCCAATCGTCAGGCAGAAGCTCTTTTGTATTAGATATATATCCTATTGGAGCATCAAACCATACATAAAGTACTTTGCCCTCGGCTCCTTCTACCGGCACAGGGACACCCCAGTCGAGGTCGCGACTCACAGCACGAGGCTGCAATCCAAGATCGAGCCACGATTTGCACTGACCGTATACGTTACTCTTCCACTCTTTGTGCTCTTCCAATATCCATTGGCGCAGCCATGATTCATGTTTGTCCAGCGGGAGATACCAATGCTTTGTCTTGCGCATAACCGGTACGCTGCCACTTAGTGTTGATTTAGGATTGATAAGATCGTTGGGACTTAGTGATGTGCCACACTGTTCACACTGATCACCATATGCGTTTTCGTTGCCGCAATGGGGACAAGTGCCTGTGATATATCTGTCAGCAAGAAACTGCTGTGCCTCTTCATCATAATATTGCTCACTCTCCTGTTCACTGAATTCACCTTTTTCATAAAGTTTGCGGAAAAAATCTGAAGCTGTTTCCTTATGAATTTCAGAGGTGGTGCGAGAGTATATATCGAAAGTTATTCCGAACTCCTTAAATGACTTTTTAATCAATTCATGATATCGGTCCACAATATCCTGTGGCGTTACACCCTCTTTGCGGGCCTTTATTGTAATAGGAATACCATGTTCATCAGATCCTCCAATAAAGAGAACCTCTTCACCTTTCAGCCTTAGATAGCGGGCATAAATATCAGAAGGAACATAAACACCGGCGAGGTGACCAATATGCACCGGACCATTGGCATATGGCAGTGCAGATGTAATCAGTGTACGTTTAAATTGTTTTGACATGTCATGTATTAATTAAGTTGCAAAGATAGACAAAATCATAAATATATTTGTTTAAATTTGGTTCCACTTATTACTTATCCTGTGCAGTTTGGATGAATAAACGGAAATTTGTAATTAAGCTATGAACTTAAATTTAAAAGGAAAGACCGCAATTATTGGCGGCAGCAGTAAGGGTTTGGGCAAAGCATGTGCTGTTTCTCTTGCACGTGAGGGGGTAAATGTTGTAATATGTGCAAGAAACGTTGAGGCTTTGAAAAAAACAGAGATGGAGATAGAAGCACATGGAGTTGAGACACTGGCGCTTACTGCTGATATGTCTGTTGCAGATGATAACCGGAGAATAGTAAGTGCTACTATTGAAAAGTTTGGTGGTGTTGATATACTGATAAATAATTCAGGGGGACCAAAACCGGGTACGTTTCGTGAAGTTTCTGAGGATGATATGGATGAGGCTTATAATTCAGTTTTAAAATACAATATACGTATGATAAATCTTTGCCTGCCTTATATGGAGAAAAAGGGGTGGGGCAGAATTATTAATATTGCATCGGTAAGTGTTAAAGAGCCGTTGCCAAATATTGTATTGTCGAATATATTCCGTTCAGCAGTAGTTAGTTACGCCAAGACTATCAGCAGAGATCTGATCCCAAAAGGAATAACAGTGAATACAGTTTGTCCCGGTTACTTTAAAACTGATCGCATAACTCAACTGATAAACAGGGGTGCTGAAGCAGAAAATATCTCTGTTGAGGAGTATGAGAGGAGGGCAATTGAAGATTTTCCTCATAAGCGATATATGGATCCAATGGAGTTGGGTGAGATGGTTTGTTATCTATGTTCAGATCAGGCACGATCAGTTACAGGTACCACTATTCAGATTGATGGTGGACTGGTTAGTGGTTTGCTTTGATTTTAAGACTTTTCTGAATTAGATACACATCTGGAATCTTTTTATTCTTTTGGAACCTTTTCATTGGGATGCTCCTTACGGAAATCAACCCAGTAACTTCCTATTACAGACTTAACCTCTTTGTGCAGTATTAACAGGCCGATCAGATTTGGAACTGTCATAAAGGCTACTGTAAGCATCGACAGGTTCCAGATTATTGTTGTATCTACAAACGATGCAATAAAGAATGCCATAACAAATATTATCCTGTAAATCATAACATATTTTGCCCCAATAAGGTAGGTGATTGCCCTGTCGCCATAATATGACCATGCAATTGCAGTTGAGAACGCAAATAGAAGTAATCCGATAGCTACCACGTATTTGCCAGATTCACCAAGAAAGCTCTGTGTATAAGCAAGAGTGGTGAGTGGCGCACTATGAATAAGTGATTTGCCACTGAAAATAAGATCATTGGGCGTATCAGCTACACTTCCATTTGTTACAACTATTTCGCCACTATATAACACACCTCCTTTTTTTACCACTATATCTTCTGCAAGAGATCGGGCATGAATAATGGAGTTATTGTCAAGGATTTTACCATCGATGACTGTTAAAGTACCTGTGTAAAGCGGAATATCAGATTTGTTATTCAGATAATTACTCAGTTTTGCAACATTATCTTCACTTGATTCAGTATAGCTCCCTGCCAGCACAATAATATCTGTTTTCTGAAACTGATTGGGAACCTTTTCACTCCAAACTCCGGATGAAAGAATAACCATTCCGGTAAGAAAACAGATAATGACAGTATCAATGAATGGCTCAAGAATGGCAACAATACCTTCCGAAACAGGCTCATGTGCTTTTGCAGCAGCGTGTGCAATTGGAGCAGAGCCTTGTCCCGCCTCATTGGAAAAGAGTCCCCTGTTTACCCCATTATTGAATGCAAAAGCGAATCCGGCACCTAGAAATCCACCTATAGCTGAAGTGCCTGTGAATACATTCTCAAATATTGATAAAAATGAAGGAATAATATTTTGATAATTTGAAGCTATTATTGCAATTGCGGTTAGAAAATAGATGATGGCCATGAAAGGAACAAGTTTTTCAGTAACACTAGCAATGCGGCGTATACCTCCAATAATTATAAGAGCCAGTAATACAGCCATTACAGCACCAGTGATTATATGCTGAACTCCAAAAGTGGCAAATATAGCATTGGAAATACTGTTTATTTGAGGCAGACTTCCGGTTCCAAAAGATGAAAGTACAGTTGCAATTGCAAAAAAACCACCCAGCCAGTAACCGGTTTTTATCATTTTATTGTTCTTCAAAGGGATGTTTAGTCGCTTCCTCATGAAATACATGGGTCCACCCGCAACCATTCCTTTCTCATCAAACTCGCGATATTTATGAGAAAGAGTAACTTCAACAAACTTAGTACACATACCCAGAAATGCTGTAACCAACATCCAGAACAGGGCAGCCGGTCCTCCTAAATGAACAGCCAGGGCAACTCCGGCAATGTTACCTGTGCCAACTGTTCCTGAGAGTGCAGTTGCCAGCGACTGAAAATGGGTGGTATCTCCTTTGTCTGTAATTCTATCATATTTGCCTCTTACCACCCTGACAGCATGTCTGAAGTATCTTATTTGAGGAAATTTTAGATATAGAGTGAAAAACAATCCTGTTCCTAAAAGAAGGAAAATAAACCAGTTGTTACCTCCGATGTATTGATGTAATGTTGTAAAGATCTCGTTGAGTTGCTGCATATATAAGCAGAATAATGGTGAGAAAATAATTATACAAAAATTCAAATATATATATTTTTTTTAAACATGCACATTGAGGCTGTTAACTTTATTATCTTTGTAATTCATTAATTACTATATTTGTCAATCAACATTTATTATCATGGATAGACGAAATTTTCTTAAAAAATCAGCTATTACAGCAACAGGTTTAAGTCTGACACCATTAATGGGGAAACCTTTTAACTCAATATTTGGGCAGTCGGCACCTAGTAATAAAATAAAAATAGGATTAATAGGGTGCCGTAATCAGGGGTGGAGTAACCTTACTACATTTTTACAATATCCGAATGTGGAGTGTGTATCTCTTTGTGATATTGATGATCAGTGGCTTTATCAGCGAGCTTCTGAACTGGAGGAGATGACAGGCAAAAAACCTCCTCAGTTGGTAAAGGACTGGCGCCGTGTTATTGACAATAAGGATGTTGATATGGTGATCATTGGGACTCCTGATCACTGGCACTGTCTGCAGACTATTGCTGCCTGTGAAGCAGGGAAAGATGTTTTTGTAGAGAAACCACTTGCGAATACTATTGAGGAGTGCGACCTGATGGTGAAGGCTGCACGTAAATATAACAGGATAGTTCAGGTTGGTCAATGGCAGAGGAGTGATCCTCACTGGGATGAGGCTGCTGCTTATGTGCAGAGTGGAGTTCTTGGTAAAGTTAGAACTGTTAAGGTATGGGCATATCAGACAAGTAAGTGGACACTTCCTGTTGTTCCTGACTCTGCTCCTCCGGCGGGTGTCGATTATGATATGTGGCTTGGACCGGCTCCTAAACGTAATTTCAACCAGAACCGCTTTCATTATAATTTCAGATTTTTCTGGGACTATGCCGGGGGGTTGATGGCCGACTGGGGTGTGCATCTTCTCGACTATGCTATGAAAGGGATGAATGCTGGTTTACCATCATATGTTTATGGTGCAGGTGGTAAGTTTGGGTATCCTGATGATGCTATGGAAACACCGGATACATTAATGGCAACTTATAAATATCCCGATTTTAATATTATTTGGGATCATGCATGTGGAATTGGCAATGGGTTGTTTGACAAACGTGAAGGTGTTGCATTCTTTGGTGAGAACGGAACACTTGTGCTTACAAGAAGTGGCTGGGAGGTAATCCCGGAGCAAGCTGTGAATAGTAGAAATTTCCCATATTGCTATCCATGTGATGATGAAAGAAAACCAAACAGTTTGAGAATGGAGGCGGTTGAAATGCATAAGGGATTGGGAAAGGGACTTTATATGCATGCGGGTAATATGCTTGACTGTATAAGAACCAGGGAACTGCCTAACGCTGATATTGCAATAGGAGCTGAGGTGGCTAAACTGAGTCATATGGCAAATATATCATGTAGGGTAGGTTCTGCATTAAGATGGGATAATAAGACAGGGTTGTTTGATAATGAAGAGGCTAACCTGTTGGCAAAGGCTAATTACAGATCACCCTGGAAGCTTCCTGTTTTGTAATATTAATATTTAGATGAAGTACTATTGATCTGATAAACAGGATAGAAGTGCTTCTCTTAAAACTACTATAAAAAGAACATAAAAGGCAGAATATAGTAAATCTATACTCTGCCTTTAATATTTAGTTATTTGCCTTTTATCTGTGGTCTGTAATGATATTAATCATTATAGAATTTATGGACCCATGCTTCGAATGCTTTCAGCCAGTTATCCAGAAACTTACGAGTCTCGGGATTTGCAATTTCGTTATTCTCATTAAAGAGTGTTGTGGTGTTGCCAATATAAGCTTCAGGTTGTTGCATCATATATACATCAATGAAAACCATTGGCTGACGAAGTACATGGTTTGCAGCCTCTCCACCAAGCGCACTGATTGAACTGCTGACTATTGCACCTGGCTTGCCTCCCCAGTTGTTTTGTCCATATGGTCTTGATCCGACATCGATTGCATTTTTCAATACACCTGGAATTGATCTGTTGTATTCAGGTGTAAAAAACAGATAGCCATCTGCTTCTTTAATTTTTTTGCGGAATTCTACCCACTCTGCAGGTGGATTATGATCCAGATCCTCATTATAATGGGCTAGCTGACCTATTTCAACTATTTCCATATCTAATGTGTCGGGCTGCATTTTAATTGCATCGAGAGCTAATTTTCTGTTATAGGAGTCTTTTCTTAAACTGCCTACTATAACTGCGATTTTTTTCTTGCTCATATCTTTGTTTTTTTATGTTTATATAATTTTATATTTATGGTAACATTTAGATAATTACTTTTTTGTAAAGCAACTAAAAATCAATTACCTGTAAGTTCATATTTGAATATATAAACGCCATATAGAACAATTTGTTCTATAGTTAATATTTATAAGCTATTATTTGGGACGTATCAGTTTTTTTAGAGGAGAGATTTTAGTCTCACCTGTATTTAAGTTTCGAATATAATACTGTACAGATGAATCAGGCTTACTTACAATCATCGAGAAATTATAATTGGGTGGAACAATTACAGGCATTTGATCAATAGGGGATTTGAATGGCTTTATTTCCGATTCAGTAAACTCTCTTCTTAGCTTTTCCCATATACTATTGGGAATTGTATCTCCGGGGTAAAATCTGATTGTGTCTGGCAAGACAAATTCTCGTGGAAGCTGAGGCTTATATGGCAGAAAAAATGTATTGTCCTGAGTTAATACATCTTTTTGAGCAACAAGGGAAAAAGTAATAGATACAATAATACTTATTAGAATGAAGTGTTTCATAATCGTAAATATTATAGAGTTAGTATTGTTCTCAAAAATATTTATTTATTCTGGATTATGATACTGATATGTATTCTAATAACCTAAATTTTAATTATTTAACCTGCATGCTAGGGAGCAGATTAATGTTGTGTGTGACATCAGACTTCAGGTAAATAATAATTTGTAAATTAATCTCAAATCAACGAATGTTCTTAAAAAATGTCTGCATAAGTTCAGAACATTCATTTGCCATAACACCTTTTGTTACTGTAGTTTTTGGATGAAGTAAGAATGGCGAAATTGTTGAGTAACCTCTTTTCTCATCTGAGGCACCATAAACTAATCGTGATAATTGTGCCCAGCGAAGTGCTCCGGCACACATGGGACAAGGCTCTACCGTTACATATAGTGTACAGTCGGTAAGATATTTTCCTCCCAAAACATTAGTAGCAGATGTAATTACCTGCATTTCTGCATGTGCTGTAACATCATTTAGCAGTTCTGTAAGATTATGTGCTCTTGCAATAACTCTTTGTTCAGAAACTACAACAGCGCCGACCGGAATCTCATTTTTATTGAAGGCTTTTTGTGCTTCCTGCAGGGCCTGTTTCATAAAATACTCATCATCAAACATATATCTAACGCAATAAATTATATTATTATTCCCTGATAAAATCTTATTATCGTAATGTTTCAAGCCTCTGCTGTCAACGTCTCATTTCATTTTCTTCAAACAGAGTGGGGTAATCCTTTTCCATACTTTTTAAAACATGAGAAAGAATAGTTTCTCTATACCATCTTGATCTATTAGTAATTTTATATTTCTTAAGATAGAAATGAATTAAATCATACTCCTCTTCAGCAAGAGCAAAGACCACTTTTTTTGTGCGTGGTCTGGTTTTAACGTTCAAACTCTGTTTTTTAGTTCCCATTAAGTTATAATTGAAAATAGGGTATCCCTTTGTACATACAAAAAAACAAAATATTTTCGCTAAAAGGAAGTATTTATGCGGTAAATTTGTATTTTTACACTGTATATAGCGTTTTTCGTACTATATCTGATGGCTGATCATAACGATTTAGGAAATAAGGGTGAAGATAAAGCAGTGGCTTTTCTGAAGTCAAAGGGATATAGGATTATTGAAAGAAACTGGACTTTTCATGGTTACGAAATTGATATCATTGCAGAAGACAGCGAGTTTATAATATTTACCGAAGTAAAGACCCGGGCAACGGATGTCTGGGGAAATCCTGAAGATGCTGTAAGCAGACAGAGAATGAGGAGAATGATAAATTCAGCAAGTCACTATTTGAAAATTAACTGTATTGATAAGCCTGCCAGGTTTGATATTATCGCTATAGTCTGGAATGAAGGCAAACCTGTTCTGGAACATTTTGAAGATGCCTTTATGGCTTTCTTATAGCAGAACCTGATTATGGATATTGAAGAGCTGTTTGATTATTGTATGTCTATTCCCGGTGCAGAGGCTACCACTCCTTTTGATGATGTAACTATTGTCATGAAGGTGATGGGGAAGATGTTTGCATTAATACCAACTGATAATGAAAGGTTTAGCATTACTCTGAAGTGTGACCCTGAAAAAGCAATATTATTGCGTGAATCTTATGAATGTGTGGAGAGCGCATACCACATGAATAAAACCTACTGGAACACAATCTTTCTGGATGGTGATTTGCCGGATAGTGAAATTAAGGTGTGTATCGATAATTCAGTAGAGGAGGTAATAAAGAAATTGCCAAAAAAATTACAAAGGGAATATTATGGAACTTTTAAGTGAAGAAAGATTGGTTGTGCATCTCGACGAAGTGGATTCTACAAATAATTATTTACATAGTCTGGTCAGAAAGCAAAAACCTGAAGAGGGATCTGTTGTAATTGCAGAATTCCAGCTGGGAGGACGCGGACAAATGGGAAATGGCTGGTTCTCAGAAAAAGGTAAGAATCTTCTGTTTAGTTTACTTATCTATCCTGATAATGTGGAGGCAAACGCGCAGTTTATAATTTCCCGTATAGCATCACTTGCTGTAAAAAATACTTTAGACCAGTTTACTGATGATATTCGTATAAAATGGCCTAACGATATATATTGGAAAGATAAGAAAATTGCAGGGATATTGATTGAAAACGATATCAGTGGAAGGGTGATAACAAATTCGATTATCGGAATAGGAATAAATATAAATCAGGATCAATTCCCTGAAGAATTGCCTAATCCTGTTTCATTAAAACAGGTTACAGGGTCTGAGTTCGATAGAGACTATATTCTGGATAATTTCGTTAGAGAGTTCTTTCTTATTTATCGTGAATTCCAGAATGGAAACGAGAAAGCTATAGAAGATGAATATATGCTAGATCTCTATAGAATCAATGATTACTACTGGTTTGAAGATGATAATGGACGTTTTAAAGCAATAATAAAAGAGGTGCTTCCTTCGGGTCATCTGGTACTAAAGACTCTTGAGACAGCTGAAGAGAGAGTATATGCTTTTAAAGAGGTCTCATTCGTGGATTAAGTTGATACAAAAACTAGATATGGAATATAACAGAATTTTACTGAAGCTCAGTGGAGAGTCGCTTATGGGTGACAAACAGTATGGTATTGATGAGGTAAGACTAAATCAATATGCAGAACAGATACATGAAGTGGCTCAAATGGGTATTCAAATTGCAATTGTGATTGGTGGAGGTAATATCTTCCGTGGACTGAGTGGTACCTCAAAAGGGTTTGATCGTGTTAAGGGTGATCAAATGGGTATGTTGGCAACAGTGATAAATAGTATTGCATTGAGTTCTGCGCTCACTAATGTGGGTCAGCGAAACCGACTATATACAGCTATCCGCATGGAGCCTGTAGGTGAATTATACTCTAAATGGAAAGCGATTGAATCAATGGAAAAAGGTGAAGTTGCAATAATTTCAGGTGGTACAGGTAATCCTTTCTTTACTACAGATACTGCCTCTGCATTAAGAGGGATTGAGATTGAGGCTGATGCAATGTTAAAGGGAACCAGAGTTGATGGTGTGTATACTGCTGATCCGGAGAAAGATCCAAATGCTACTAAATTTCAGACTATATCTTTTGATGAGGTTTATAAAAGAGGGCTGAAGGTGATGGATCTGACAGCAACTACTATGTGTAAAGAGAATAATTTGCCGATAGTAGTTTTTAATATGGATATTTACGGAAATCTGAAAAGATTGATGCAGGGCGAAAACATCGGTACTGTGGTTAAATAGTTGTTCTATAGATTTTATTCACTATTTTTGCTTATTAAACAGATTATAACAGAAAAACAAAATAAAACGATATTTTTATATGGATACATTAGCAATAAGACAAGAGGCTGAAGAAAAAATGAAAATGACCCTCGAGTTTTTGGATGAAACTTTTTCACGTATAAGGGCAGGACGTGCAAACACTCATATCCTTGATGGAATTCGTGTTGAATATTATGGAAGTAATGTTCCTCTATCAAATGTTGCCACAGTGACTACACCTGATGCAAAAACGATTGTGGTGCAACCCTGGGAAAAATCAATGCTTAAGGTTGTGGAAAAAGCAATAATGGACTCCGAGGTTGGTATTACTCCCGAAAATAACGGAGAAGTAATTCGATTGGGTATTCCTCCACTTACCGAAGAGCGCAGAAAGCAGCTTGTAAAACAGACCAAGCAGGAAGCTGAGGATGCTAAAATAAGTATTCGAAACGCACGCAGAGAAGGTATGGAAGAGATAAAAAAGGCTGTTAAGAATGGTCTGCCAGAGGATATGGGTAAAGATGGTGAAAATGAACTACAGAAACTGCATGATAAATATATCAAGCGAGTGGATGAGGCTTTTGCCGAAAAAGAGAAAGAAATTTTAACCGTTTAATGGTAAACGAACTTGATGAAAGAACCCGGAAAGGTGTTAAAGGTCTTGTAATTAAGAATACCGGTAACACCTATTTCGTCCGGGATTACAACAATAACGAGTATATATGTAAGGCTAAGGGTAACCTTAGGCTTAAAGGAATAAGGAGTACAAGTCCAATTGTTGTAGGTGATATTGTTTTCATGGATGTTAATGCCGATGGGACTGCTTTTATTTCGGATATAGAAGACAGAAGAAATTATATCGTGAGAAAGGCCTCAAATCTATCAAAGCATTCACATATACTTGCTGCAAATATTGATTTGGCATTGTTCTGTTTTACTGTACGATATCCTGAAACAACTACTGTATTCACAGACAGATTTCTTGTTACTGCAGAAGCATACTCCGTACCCGTACATATTATATTTAATAAGATAGATCTTTTTAATGAAGAGGAAAAAGAGTATCTTGATGCAATAATTAATCTTTATAATACGATTGGTTATCCCTGTCTTAAAACTTCGATGGAAACTGGTGAAGGGGTAAATGAACTGAAAGATATTACTACGGGTAAAACGGTTCTGCTTGCAGGACATTCAGGAGTTGGGAAGTCTACAATAATTAACACCCTGATGAAAAAACAGGTTCAGAAAGTAGGAGAAATATCGGATTACCATTTTAAAGGAAAACATACTACAACATATTCAGAGATGATTGAACTTGATAATGGGGGGTTCATTATTGATACACCAGGCATAAAGGGGTTTGGTACAATTGATATGGGTGTTGAGGAGGTTTCACACTATTTCCCGGAAATATTTAAAATATCAAAAAAATGCAAGTTCAATAACTGCCTTCATGTAAATGAACCTGACTGTGCAGTGCTGGATGCTGTACAAAATCACTATATCAGCGAAAGCAGATACAACTCTTATCTGAATATATTAGTGGATATCAATGAAGGTAAATACCGCTTGTAATCATGCAGATCAACGCAGCATTACTACTGATAATTGAAATTCTATATTTGCTTACAGTTGTGAGTATCGTGGTTGTGGTTATCTCTGAAAACCGTAACCCGATAAAAACTGTTGCATGGATTCTTGCTGTTCTTTTTCTACCTTTTATAGGAATTATCTGGTATGCTATTTTTGGGCAGGATACCACAAGGAAGCATATAATTTCCAAGAGGATGTATAGTAAATTAAAAAGGAGACCTCTTGATGAAATGGGAACACCGGTAGAAATTAAAGTCCCTGATGAGCATGAAAATCTGGTTGAACTGCTTCGTAATATTGATTATAATCCTCTGTTGGGAGGGAATGATGTCAAGATATTCACAAATGCCAAAGATAAGTTCGAACATCTTTTTGCTGATATTGAGAATGCAAAAGAGCATATTCATATAGAGTATTATGTGTTGCAATGTGATGAGATTGGAGAGAAGTTTAAGAATGTTCTAATCAGAAAGGCAAAAGAGGGTATCGAAATTCGTATCATATATGATAGCTTTGGCTCTCGTAAGCTGAAGAAACAATTTATTGAAGATTTCAGGATGGCCGGTATCGAGATAGAGCCGTTCCTAAAGCTATCCTGGAGTTCATTTACCTCAAGACTAAATTATAGAAATCACCGGAAGATAATAGTAATTGATGGTCAGGTTGGCTATGTCGGAGGTATGAATATTGCAGATCGTTATATTAAGGGGTTTGATTGGGGAGAATGGAGGGATACTCATGCTCGTATCGAAGGTAAAGGAGTGCAGGGGCTGCAGTCTGTGTTTCTGATCGATTGGTATTTTGTGTCTCAAACACTTATCACTTCAAGAAAATATTTCCCTTTACTGGAGAATTTTGGAGATGTGCCAATGCAGATTGTAAACAGTGGACCACTAATTGATGATAAAAATATTTCACATGGAATAATCCAGGCTATTTACGATTCTAAGAAATCTATCTTTATTCAAACTCCCTATTTTTTTCCTCCAGAGGCAATGATTGATGCATTGCATGCTGCCGCCATTCGTGGTGTTGATGTAAGAGTGATGATTTCTAAACGCTCTGATGTGGCTTTGGTACAGAAGGCTTCACGATCTTATATCAAGAGTATTCTTGAGTCAGGTGTGAAAGTCTATTTTTATAAAAAGGGTTTCTTACACTCAAAGATGATGGTGTTTGATGACTCACTAACATTAATAGGATCGGCAAATTTTGATACCAGGAGCTTCGAACAGAATTTCGAAGTTGAAGCATTTATATATAGTGAGGAGGTGGCTAATGAAGCAAATGAGATATTTGTTGAGGATCAAAGCCATTCTGAGCAGGTTGTGTTGAAAGAGTGGTTGAAACGTCCATTGTTACAGAGATTTTTTGAATCTGTATTGCGCCTGTTCGCACCTCTGTTATAATAAAAGTATGAAAAGAGTATTTCTAATAGGATATATGGGATCGGGGAAAACAACAGTTGGTAAGAAACTGGCAAGTTTACTCAAGCTCTCATTTATTGATCTTGATGCATATATAGAAGGTAAACACAGGAAGAAAATATCAGAAATCTTTGCTGAGAAAGGTGAGGATGAATTCAGAAAAATAGAAAGAAGAGCTCTTATTGATGTGTCTCAGATTGAAAATGCAATAATATCAACCGGTGGAGGCGCACCCTGCTTTTTTGATAATATGAGTTTGATGAATGAGTCGGGTGTAACTGTTTATATTGAGGCAGATCCGGAAGAACTTGCTGCGAGGCTAATGGCATCTAAGACAGTGCGACCTCTTATTGCAGGGAAATCTAAAGATGAGCTTATACCTTTTATTACGAAACATTTAGCTGATAGAGAGCGTTATTACAGGAACGCAAAAATCATTTATCATACTGAAAGAATGATTTCCAAAGAGGATGTATACCTGACAGTAAATGGAATAGCAGAGCAATTGAATAAATATCTACCTGAAAGTTTTCAGAAATAAACATAGAAATGATCTATAAATCTCAAAAAAAGAATCAGTTTGTAGTAAGTGAACTTATGCTGAAAACTGATAAGCATAAGGTTACAACTGTTATTGGTGTTCCAAAGGAAAATCAGGAAACGGAGAAAAGGGTTCCTATTACTCCTGAAGGGGTGTCATTACTTGTTTCAGCTGGGTACAGGGTGCTGTTTCAGAAAGGTGCCGGATTGACTATAAACTATTCAGATTCATACTACGCTGAATCGGGTGCGGAAATCGTGGATACGGCTAAAGAGGTTTTTCAGGCTGATATTATTTTAAAGATAATGCCTCCCACACTCGAGGAGGTTGAAATGATGCGTCCCAGAACTTCAGTGTACTCTTTTCTTTATCTTCATAACTTGTCGAGAACCCTTCTGGAACATATGATGGAAAAGAGAATAAACGCACTCTCTTATGAGCTGATTAATGATGATACGGGTGCATCTCCTTTTGTAACTGCAATTTCGGAAATAGAGGGTGCCTCATCTATTACTCTTGCGGCAGAGATGTTGAGTAATGCAAATGGCGGTAAAGGTATTCTGCTGGGTGGGATTCCAGGAATTACTCCAGCTGAAGTTGTAATAATAGGTGCTGGTGTTGCAGGTACAATGGCTGCCAGGGTTGCTATTGCAATGGGTGCTTCTGTAAAGATATTTGATAATGATATTATAAAACTTAGGGCAATACGTCACGAATTAGGAAATCCTGTATATACTTCCACGCTGCAACCGAAGGTCTTAAGAAATGTTTTTCGCTCTGCTGATGTCGTAATTGGAGCATTGCAATATATAAACAAAATACATTTTTACAGAATTTCCTCAGACCTTATTAGCGAAATGAAAGAGGGAGCTATTATAATAGACCTTCGAATGGAACAGGGTGGATGTTTTGAAACTACAATGGAAGCATGCTTGCCTGGTCATCCATCTATATTTGAGAAATATGGTGTGCTGCATTTTTGTGAGATGAGTTTGAGTTCACGTGTTGCGCGCACTTCATCAATTGCTTTGAGCAATATTTTTGTATCTATGTTCAATGCAATGGGTGATTCTGGAGGAATTGATCATTTTGCACGGTTTGACCGTGGGTTTGCTTCAGGTTTTTATACCTATTCAGGTAAAATGGTGAATTCTTATGTGGCAAGTCATTTTAATTTGCCTGTTTCTGATATCGGACTATATCTGCAGGGTTTCTAAATTGAACTTAAGTTCGGTTCCTTTAATACTCTTCTTTTTAGTAAAAGATACCAGATAAATAGTATTGAGCCTTTAAATATTGAAGTGATAGTAATTGCCCACCATACACCGGTAACTCCAATTCGTGAACCTAAGAATATTGCAAGTGGTATTCTAAGTGTATTGAAAACAATACTAATTATTGCAGGAGGCGATGTCCTTCCTAATCCGTTAAACATTCCCTGAGTAGTAAGTTCAAGCATCATAAAGAGCTGAGATATTCCCAGTACAAAAAGATATTCTCCACCTGCCATGTAAGCTTCTTTCTCGGGTACAAAAAGCGAGAATATCTCTTTTCCGTAACCCATAAATGCGATACTGGCTATTCCACCCAAAATACCCATTAGAATTAAGGTTGTTCTAAAGGCATTTTTGGCACGATTCATCTTTCCGGCAGCATAATTTTGTGCCACAAAACTACCCAATGCAGTGGAGAATCCTGATGATGAGTTCCATGTGACTCCTTCAATCTGACCACCGGTCGTTTGACTCATTATTCCAAGATGTCCCCCATATAGTGATGCTATGCGTGCAAGGTTCATATTTATAAATGCAAAATATACATTCATGGCGGCAATTGGAAGTCCCAGTTTAAGTATATTTATAGTGTAGCTCTTGCGTGGTCGAATAAAATATGAGAAACCTCCAAATAGACCTCTTTCCTTTTTTAAATGGTTGATAAAAAGAAATACTACAACACCCTGAGATATAATAGTAGCCAGGGCAGCTCCTTTAACTCCCATTTCCGGAAAAGGTCCAATACCGAAAATAAGCAATGGGTCAACTATAATATTAATAATTAATCCTGCAGAATTAAAATAGAATGGTATATCACTTCTCCCTGAGCCAATATATATCCCTGAGAAATTAAGGCCCAGAAATACGAATGGTATTCCAAGTGAAATAATTCTAAGATAACCTTCAGCCTGTGCTGCAATGTCATTTTCGAGTTGATAGAATGAAACATAAGGATTCGGAAAGAGGAAGAAGGTCACTCCAAATGCTATTCCCAGTATTATAGCAATAGTGGTTGTATGAGAAGCATAAATTGAGGCCTTATCTAATCTGCGAGCCCCAATAGATTGGCCAATTGTAATTTCTGCACCAACCTTTGAAATAAGAGCAAAGGAGTTCATCATCCACATCAGCATACCTATGGATCCAACTGCTGCTACCGCTTCGCTTCCAATACGCCCAATCCAAAGAATATCTATGAGGTTATAAGCCATCTGAATAAAACTAATGGCAAGTAGTGGTAATGCAAGTGAGAACAGCTCACGGGTGATATTACCCTGAGTCAAATCACGCACATAATTGTTTGATTGTTGTTCTCTCACAGTTAAATAGGGCTTTTATTATTGCTATTTGAATATTATAGAATATATAATAGCGAGGCTTTTATTTCGGACAGATTAAAAAAAAGAAGTAACCGCTAAGTTACTTCAATAATTTATATATAAATAAATGCAGATTATTTATAACGTTGCTGAAGTTCAATCATCTTCAGAGCAGTGACTGCCGCTTCATCACCTTTATTTCCATGCCTTCCACCTGATCTGGCAATTGCCTGATCCAGAGTGTTAGTAGTAAGTAGTCCAAAAACTACAGGAACATTATATTTTAAATTAAGTTCAGTTGTTCCCTCTGTAACACTGTTGCATACAAAAGTAAAATGAGGTGTTTCACCTTGTATAACGCATCCAAGAATAATTACACTGTCAACATCTGTATTCTCAATGAGTACCTTTGCACCATATGTTAGCTCAAAACTTCCGGGCACATGTTCAATGATTATATCTTCAGCGTCCACACCAAATTTTACAAGTGTGTCATACGTGCCTTTTAACAGGCTGCCTGTTATGTTTTTATTCCAGTCAGAAACAACTATTCCAATCTTTTTTCCTTTGCCATCAGGAATTGAATCATGATCGAATGAAGAAAGATTTTTTAGTTCTGTTGCCATAATATTTATTTAGACTCTTTTTGTAACTCTGCCTGTTTGATGAATTTATCTGCTTCCTGGCCTTCAGGTGAATTCAGATAGTCATTCTTCAACATTGTAAATGTTTCCAGTGCTTTGTCGAAATTGCCTATATGTAAATAAGCTTCTCCTGCTTTTTTGTAATAAATAGGGCTAAGCATATCATCACCTGCTTTTTTAGCAGCTTTCAGATATTGTGAAATAGCTTGTTCTGTTTCTCCCATATTCATGTATACATCACCTATTGCACCTGCTACAGATGGTGTGATAAGGATATCTCCACCTTTAAATTTCTTGAGGTGTTCAAGTGCTTTTTCATAATTACCCAAACGATTGTAAGAGATACCGGCATATGCATGTGCAAGATCAGCTGTTTTTGTTCCTTTGTACTGATCGATAACTGATTCAAAGCCAATATAGTCATTGCCATTGCCAAACAAAGCAAGGGAGTCCTCACCTTCCTGGAAATAGCGTTCACCTTTATATATTGCAGCCTGAGCTTCGTTATTACGAGGCAATTTGTATAGATAGTGGTACGCCAGAAAAGCACCAACAATAACTATTACAACCAGCAATCCGGTTAAAATACTTTTTTGATTTTTTTCGAGAAACTGTTCCGTTGTGGTTAACGCTTCACCAATATTTTCGAAGTTCTTCTCGGCCTTCGATTCTTTAGTTTTTTTAGCAGACATATTTTACTGAAAAAATGTTACGTTTGATTTTTGAGTTGCAAAAGTAATCGTTTTTAGCAGATAAATAAAATTTAATCAGCTGTTTTTAATAAAAAGTGACTGCCTAATTTAATCTTTTTCGTATGTTTGTAGTCAAAGGGTTGTTTTTGGAACATATTTAGTATGATTGAAACTCTAAAATACAAAATAAGTTTTACGGAATTTGAAAATATAATGTTGTCGAGTTTAATGATTTATATATATGTTTCAAGGAATTAAGACCAATATATATAATTATGAAAAAAACAGTACTTACAATAAGCCTTTTACTTGCAATAATACTAAACCTTACAGCCCAGAATGATGCTGTGTTTAGCTCTGTACCAGTTGTTAACGGTAAGGTTGTATTTGAGCAGTTTATTATAACAAATTCAAATAAATCAGCTGAACAGAATTATGCACAACTACAAAATTGGGTGAAATCAAAATATAGCGGAAGTCCCTTACTGTCAGGTATCAGATTTGATGAAAAATCAAATTTCGTTACAGTTAGTGCCGGAACAAATCTCATACTACCGGCAAACAAAGCTGGTGTAAGGGAAGAAATGACAATGAACTACCGTTTTGATGTCTCAATTACAGGTGCCGGATGCATGCTGGTTGTAAGAGATATAACTTATCAGAGTGCGAAGAAAGATGGAGACTCCTTTTTCCCAAAAAAATATACAGCCGAGCAAACTATAACGGATCAATCTGTGAACGTATCCGGAACTGAAGGCGAGCTTAGGGCCAACCTCAGGAAGGCTTCTCTGGATTTCTTAAACGGGCTCTATTCTGAAATAAACAAACTGTTTTAAATTTTTATTTAAAGAGATATTGCAGATTGATTGTATAAGTTTACAGATATATTGAGATAATTACCGAATACAAATTTGAATTAAATAGTTGAACCTGATTGAAATTAATTTACTAAAACCTTTGGTAAATTAAAATTATCTTCTTAATTTTGCGCCCTGATTTGTGAGGAATGTTCTGTTTTTAAGGACGTAAGGAACCAAATAATAAAATACACTATATAGCAATGTCTAAGATTTGTCAAATAACAGGAAAAAAAGCAATGGTTGGAAACAACGTTTCGCACTCTAATACTAAAACGAAACGTAAATTCAACGTGAACTTGTTTAAAAAGAAATTTTATTGGGTGGAAGAAGATGTATGGATCAGTCTGAACATCTCAGCAGCAGGATTGCGTACCATTAATAAAATTGGATTGGATGCAGCAATAAAAAAAGCTGCCGAAAAAGGATATTTAAACGCGTAATCTATACGCAATAAAAAGAGGAGGAAGCAGAGATGGGTAAAAAAGCTAAAGGAAACAGGGTACAAGTGATTCTTGAATGTACAGAACACAAAGAGAGTGGTATGCCCGGTACATCCAGATATATTACAACTAAGAATAGAAAGAATACAACGGCAAGACTTGAATTGAAAAAATACAATCCCGTCTTAAAGAGAATGACCGTTCATAAAGAAATAAAGTAAAATTATTATAGACTATGGCAAAGAAAGCAGTTGCGGGTTTCCGCGATAAGACAACCACTACAGGACGAAGCCACACAAAAGTAATCAGAATGGTTAAATCACCTGAAACTGGTGCATATAGCTTCAAAGAAGAAATGATCCTTAACGATAAGGTAAAAGATTACTTTAAATAGGATATTCGTCGTTGAGGTTAGTACTCACGATAATATTCGTTAATAATATCTAAAAGCTTCCCTGTGCCAAAACGCAGGGAAGTTTTTTATTTACTATTTAGTAGATTTGCAAACATATCAATTCCGCCTATAATTTAATAATCACTTCAATATGGGTTTATTTAACAGATCCTCTAAAGGGAAAAAAGATGTACTCGATAAAGGTCTTGAGAAAACAAAAGTCAGTTTTTTCTCTAAAATCACTCGTGCGGTAGCAGGAAAATCTAAAGTAGATGATGATGTTCTCGATAATCTGGAAGAGGTCCTGGTGTCATCTGATGTTGGCGTTGATACCACATTGAAAATTATTGAAAGAATAGAGGCACGTGTGGCAAGAGATAAGTATGTTGGTACAGATGAGCTAAATAGTATACTACGTGATGAAATAACATTAATGCTCACCGAGAATCAATCAACTGATGTTGAGGATTTCACTGTTGCAGGAGATAAAAAACCTTACGTTATAATGGTTGTAGGAGTCAATGGTGTTGGCAAAACCACAACCATAGGAAAGCTTGCTTATCAGTTCAAACAGAACGGAATGTCTGTATATCTTGGTGCAGCCGACACTTTCAGGGCCGCAGCAGTAGAACAGCTTGACATTTGGGGACAACGAGTCGGAGTACCGGTAGTAAAGCAGAAGATGGGATCAGATCCTGCCTCAGTTGCTTTCGACGCGGTAAGTTCAGCTAAAGCACATAATGCAGATGTGGTAATAATCGATACTGCAGGCCGTTTACATAATAAAGTTAACCTGATGAATGAGCTTACCAAGATCAAGAATGTTATGGGCAAAATTGTTCCTGATGCACCTCATGAAGTTCTTCTTATACTTGACGGATCAACCGGACAGAATGCATTTGAACAGGCTAAACAATTTACTGCAGCTACTGAAGTAACAGGTCTGGTAATTACAAAACTCGACGGAACAGCAAAGGGTGGGGTAGTATTGGGTATCTCAGATCAGTTTAAGATACCTGTAAGATATATTGGTCTGGGAGAACAGATGGAAGATCTTCAGGTATTTCGCAGAAAAGAGTTTGTTGACTCTCTCTTTGGCGAGTAATAGAAAAGGAACGATTTCATATGATAAAGAATAGGATAGATGTGGTAACCATGGGTTGCTCAAAGAATCTTGTAGACTCTGAGCTGCTGATGCGTCAGCTTATCGCTAACGGATATACTCTTGAGCATGATCCCGAAACACCTAAAGGTGAAATTGCTGTTATTAATACTTGTGGATTCATAGGCGATGCAAAAGAGGAGTCTATTAATATGATACTCTCGTTTGCTGAAGCCAAGAAGGAGAGGGGTCTTAAAAAACTTTATGTTATGGGCTGCCTTTCTGAAAGATACAGAGAGGAGCTGCAGAAAGAGATACCAGAAGTTGATAAGTTTTATGGCAAGTTTGATTGGCGAGGACTTATTTCTGATCTTGGGAAATCATATAATAAAGAGCTTGAGTTCGATCGTTCTTTGTCAACGCCACCTCACTACGCATACCTAAAGATTTCGGAAGGGTGCGACAGAACCTGCTCCTATTGTTCTATACCAATTATTACAGGTAAATATAAATCCCGTCCTATCGAAGATATTGAAGATGAAGTTCGCCGTTTAGTTACCGGGGGTGTAAAAGAATTTCAGTTTATTGCTCAGGATCTTACCTATTATGGTATTGATCTCTATAAATCGATGAAACTGCCTGAATTGGTTGAGAGAATATCAGATATAAAAGGGGTTGAGTGGATCCGATTGCATTATGCCTATCCTGCTCATTTCCCTGTCGACCTGCTCAGGGTTATGCGTGAGAGGGACAATGTATGCAACTATCTGGATATCGCTCTTCAGCATATCAGTGACAGGATGCTTAAAATAATGCGCAGAAATATAACCAAACAGCAAACTTATGATCTGATTAAGCTCTTCCGTAATGAGGTGCCGGGCATACATATCCGTACAACAATGATGGTTGGACATCCTGGAGAGACTGAAGAGGACTTCAATGAACTTGTTGATTTCGTAAAGGAGATGAAGTTTGAGCGACTGGGTGCATTTCCTTATTCTCACGAAGAAGATACTTATAACGATAAGAATTACTCAGATGATGTGCCCGCTTCTATTAAACAGGAGCGAATGAATACTCTGATGGAAATGCAGGAGGGTATCGCTCTTTCTGTTAATGAAACGAAGGTTGGGCAGACCATGAAAGTGATCATAGATCGCGAAGATTCGGATTACTTTGTAGGACGAACCGAATTTGATTCTCCTGAAGTTGACGGAGAGGTATTAATCAGTAAGGCCAAAGATCTTGTTGTAGGTGAATTCTACAATGTAAGAATCGAGGCAGCTTATCCTTTTGATCTGCTCGGTACTGTTATTTGAAATTATTTCATTTACCGTATAATCTTAACAAAATCCTAAAGGAATGACACAAAAAGAGTTTATAGCGAAGCTTGCAGCCAAACTTCAGTGGGATGAATCTAAAACTTCTGCGATTCTGAGTGATATTGTAGATGTTCTTACTGAACAGTTGTCTGATAACAATGTGGTGACGGTTGATAATTTTGGTCACTTCTCTACTCACAAATTTCCGGAATATATTTTAGTAGACGCTGAAACTAAGGATCGTTATCTAATGCCACCCGAGGTAGTTGTGCTATTTGAACAGGAAATGGATGATACCTCAGTGTCTGTGGAACCAAAGCACTATATTTCTTTTGAGATTGATGATTCATTTAAAAGCAGTATCAACAGTGCTTTTACTAACTTCGAACCCACGCTGTTAAACGAAGGGGTAGAGTTACCAGGAATTGATGTTATCAGTACCAAGCAGCCTGAAGAAGATGTAGAGGAGATTAAAGACGAAGCTGTTCCGGAAATTGAGAAGTCTGAGATTGAAGAGAGTCTTGTTGTCGAAGAATACGATAATATTCATGAATCAGAAGTAGAAGAAACAGACATTAGTGATGAATCCTCGGAAGATACTGATGATTATAAAGATCTATTAGCCGAAACATCAGAAGATGAGGTAGTTGCTAGTCTCAGCGAGTATGCCGATACTGAAACAGAACCCGATCTTAATTTAGAACCGATGCCTCAAGATCTACCGGAACCACTTTTAGTCAGACAAAGAACAACATTTCCTGAGCATCAGTCCGAACAAGTTTTGCAATCAGGACGGAGTCCGAAATCCAGATCCCGTTCCCATAAAAGCTCCAGAGTTTTTGTTCCTATATTAGGTGGTGTAGTCATTGTTATGGCAACTCTTTTTTTTTTCAATGGCGTTGCAAACAGAAAAAAAACCAATAAGCGAAAAGGACATAGAGGTTGAAACATCACAAGTTTCAAGTGATGCAGAGCAAATCACATACTCCAGTAAAATGGAATCTGATATTGAATCAGATCAAATAACAAATTCCGAAACAGCTGCTGAGAACATTGTAAAACCTGAGAAACAGCTCCCTGCATCAATAACACTTGGTCAAGGGGAAACTTTACGTACAGTCGCACTTGATCTGTTCGGAAGTAAAGAGTTTTGGGTCTATATCTATCAGGAAAACATGCATAGCGTCATAAATCCAAACGTAATCCCTGTAGGTACAAAACTATTACTTCCTGATGTTGAGAAGTATGATATCAATGCCAACGATCCACACTCAATTGCCAAAGCAAAAGAAAAAGGTGCAAGGATAATTAATGGTTTGTAGTATTCTTATATAAAATAAGTATATTTACATTCTTAAGCTATAACTACTCCACCATGAGTCTTTTAAACATAAAAATACTAACATTCTATGCATAAACATTTTGTATTGATAGCCATACTGCTGGCTATGCTACTTACTACTGGTTGCACTACAAACAACAAAACCAAGAGTAGTCAGGTTATTGAACCAATTCAGGTTGATGTGCCTTTACGACCCGAAGGTCAAAAGGATGTTCTGGAACTGAGAACCCCAAAAATTGATACTGTCAGGGTAGGTTTTATTGGCTTAGGTTCAAGGGGACCGGGTGCTGTTCAACGTTATGTACATATTCCCGGTGCAAAAATTGTAGCACTTTGTGATATTTATGAAGAGAATGTGGAAAAAACTCAAGCTATACTTGATAAAGCTGGGTTACCAAGGGCTACAGGTTATAGTGGCAGTGAAGATGCCTGGAAACAGCTGTGTGAGAGCGATCAGGTGGATCTTGTATATATTGCAACCGACTGGAAGAATCATGCAAAAATGATGATCTATGCGATGGAGCAGGGTAAACATGTTGCATGTGAAGTGCCGGCAGCAATGACTCTCGACGAGATATGGGCTATAATAGATACTGCAGAAAGAACTCAAAAGCATGCCATGCAGCTTGAGAACTGTGTATATGATTTCTTTGAACTTACTACTCTGAATATGGCACAACAGGGTGTTTTTGGAGAGGTGCTTCATGTTGAGGGGTCATATATCCATAATCTAAACAACAATTGGGAAAGGTATGTAAACGACTGGCGCTTGCAGTATAATAAAGAGTTTCGTGGAGATGTTTATCCAACTCACGGTATTGGTCCTGTGGCTCAAGTACTTAATATACATCGTGGTGACAGGATGAAAACATTGGTTTCAATGGATACTAAACCGGTAAATCTCCCAGAATATCTTATAGAGAAACGTGGTGTCGACAGAGACAGTGCATATAATTTTGCAAACGGACAGCATACAATGACGATGATTAGTACTGAAAACGGGAAAACTTTGCAGATTCAGCATGATGTAACATCGCCTCGTCCCTATTCACGCATGTATCAGGTGAGTGGAACAAAAGGGTATGCCAATAAATATCCTGTTGAAGGTTATGCTATAGAAGATGAAGGGGAGGGTTTTTCTTCTCACGATTTTCTCTCTCAGGACAATATGAATATGCTTATGGATAAATACAAACATCGTATTCACAGAGAGCTTGAAGAAAAGGCAAAAGAGGTTGGCGGGCATGGTGGAATGGATTTTATAATGGACTATCGCCTCATTTACTGCCTGAGAAATGGTTTGCCTCTAGATATGGATGTGTATGATCTGGCTGAGTGGTGCTCATTAGTTGAGTTGAGTCGCATATCAATTGAAAACAACAACTCACCGGTTGCAATACCTGATTTCACTCGTGGAAACTGGAACCGTATTCAAGGTTATAGCCATGCATTCGCAGATTAAAATTAAATAACATTGTTAATCATTTACATCATGAGACGTCAATTATCGATTATACTAATTGCTATTTCAGGTTTCTACTTTTCTGTCTCTGCACAACAGAAGTATATTGATCTTTTTAATGGTAAGGATCTGAGTGGATGGTATATTTTCCTTAAAGAGAAAGGTGTAAACAACGATCCGAACGGGGTGTTCACTGTTAAAGATGGTAATATTGTAATCTCAGGTGAGGAGTTTGGCTGTATCACAACAGAAGATGAGTTCGAGAACTATAAACTGACAGTTGAATTTAAATGGGGAAAAAGAACCTTCTACCCTCGTGAGGATAGAGCACGTGATAGTGGAATACTTCTTCACTCGGTAGGCGAAGATGGCGCTTCTGACGGTACCTGGATGCACTCTATTGAGTGTCAATTAATAGAGGGAGGTACAGGAGATATAATAGTTGTAGGCGATGGTTCAGAAGATTTTGCTATAACCACCACTGTCAGTGGAAAAACAACGCAAGGTTCTCACTATTTTCAGCCCGATGGTGAACCGCTTACATTTAACGGAGGACGAATAAACTGGTATGGCCGTGATCCTGAATGGAAAGATGTTAAGGGCTTTCGTGGAGCAAATGATCTTGAAAAACCGCTGGGTGAATGGAATCTGATTGAATGTTATGTGAATGGAGATGAGCTGTTGATATATCTTAATGGAAATCTCCTGAATAGGGCATATAATGTAAAACCGAGCAAAGGTAAAATACAAATTCAGTCTGAAGGTGCCGAACTGTTTGTTCGAAAGGTACACCTTACCAGACTGAATTAATAAATACTTATATGACCTTTATTTAATTAAAACCTGTTTAACAGTAGTTGGGGTATCTCTTTTGGTTCTTTTGCCACGGGAACTCCAACTGCTTCAAATGCAGCAATCTTTTCAGCTGCACTGCCTGTACCACTCGAGATTATAGCGCCGGCATGTCCCATCTGCTTTCCCGGAGGTGCCTGTTGTCCCGCAATAAATGCAACTACAGGTTTGGTTACATGGTTCTTTATATATTCTGCGGCCTGCTCTTCAGCATCACCACCGATTTCACCAATCAGAACAATTGAGTCTGTTTCAGGATCTTTCTCAAACATCTCGAGGAGTTCAATGTAATAAAGTCCCACTACCGGGTCACCACCAACACCAACTGCTGTTGATTGTCCTATCCCTTTTTCCGTAAGGTTGTAAACCAGTTCATACGTTAAAGTTCCACTCCTGCTTATTACACCTGTATTTCCCTCTTTAAAAACCAGCGAAGGCATAATTCCAACCAGACTCTTTCCCGGTGACATAAGTCCGGGACAATTAGGACCAATCAAACTGGCTCCTTTACTCTTAATGAAACTGTGTGCTTCAACAACATCAAGTGTTGGCACTCCCTCTGTAATACATACAATTAGCTTTATCCCCGCATCAGCAGCTTCCATCATTGCATCCTTGGCAAACGGAGCTGGCACAAAAATCACCGATGTGTTTGCGCCTGTTTCATTAACAGCATCTCTTACTGTGTTAAAAACCGGAATGTCATCTACAAATTCTCCTCCTTTTCCGGGTGATGTTCCACCAACTACATTGGTTCCATACTCTTTCATTTTTGAAGTGTGAAAACCCCCATCACGACCGGTAATTCCCTGTACTATCAGTTTTGTGTTTTTATCTATCAGAATACTCATAATCTATGTTTTGTCAATATTGATGTTGTTGGGCAAGTTCAACTGCTATTCTGGTTGCTTTACTCATCGTTTTGGCTACATGCAGATCTGTGTCTTTGAGCATAGCGCGACCCTCTTTCTCGTTTGTACCGGTAAGACGAATTACAACCGGGATATCTGTTTTTATCTGTCTGAAAGCCTCCAGAAGTCCTTTAGCCACGTCATCACAACGGGTAATACCACCAAAGATATTAATCAGAACTACTTTCACATTCTTATCGTTAAGCAGTAGTCTCATTGCCTCGATAACTTTGGTTGGACTGGAACTTCCGCCTATATCCAGGAAGTTGGCAGGGTTTCCACCATAAAGTTTAATGATATCCATCGTAGCCATGGCAAGTCCGGCTCCATTTACCATGCAACCAATCTCCCCTCCCAAATTTACATAACTAAATCCCTTGCTTTTAGCAAATAGCTCCTTTTTCTCCTCTTCGGTAGGCTCATTCAAGGCTGCAATCTTTGGATGACGGAACAGTGCATTATCATCGAATGTCATCTTGGCATCAATTGCAATTATCTCTTCTTCCTTAGTGAGAACAAGTGGATTAATCTCAGCCAGCGATGCATCTGTATCAACAAAGAGTTTATACAACCTCTGAATTATAACTGCAGCATTACGTACATGTTTGATATCGTCAAACAGTTTAAAGGCTGCTTCACGTGCAAGATAATCAGGGACGCCAACCAAGGGGTCAATTGCAAATTTATGGATCTTCTCCGGAGTATCTTTAGCTACCTGCTCAATATCCATTCCACCCTCCTTGCTAAGCATCAGGATAGCAGATTTTGAACGTCTGTCAATAACATAGCTTATGTAAAACTCTTTCGCGATGTTGACTGCCTGACCAACAAGTATACGGTCAACCTTAAATCCTTTTATGTCCATCCCCAGAATTGCAGCAGCATGTTTGCGAAGCTCAATTTCGTCACCGGCAAGTTTTACACCACCTGCTTTACCTCTTCCTCCTGTATGAACTTGCGCTTTAACAACCACTTTCTGTGAGTCAATACGCGAATAAGCCTTCACAGCGTCCTCCACCGAACGGCAAACTATACTTTGCTCAACAGGGATTCCGTATGTCGAAAACATCTCTTTTGCTTGGTATTCATGAATTTTCATGGCCCTCAAGTAATATTTTTATATGATAAAGAAATTTTAAAAACTACTATTTTGTAAATCTAAGATAAATGTTTCAAAATGCGATAATCATTTTAAATTTTAACTTAGAAAATCTTCCAAAGGCTTGAAACGTATAAACCCGATGTATTGTTTATTAAATGTTACAAAAAACTGTTGAAGTTTAAAATAGCTGACAGTTTTATTGCTCTTACCTTCTTCTTACCTTCTTCTTACATCGCTCTTATCAACCATATAAAATATTGATGTTTATAAGATTCAAGATTGAACCAGATACGAATAATGTTAAGCTGAGGTGTAACCGATAACTGTCAAATTTAATAAGGATTATCAAATCTCAATATCCTCAATTTCCACAATCTTTTTAGATATTGCATAAATTGTCAGACCGGACTGACTTCTTATTCCTGTTTTTGTAGTAATGTTTTTTCTATGTCTTACAACGGTATGTATACTTATATTGAGCTCATCAGCAATCTCTTTGTTTATTTTTCCGTTCACAATACAGGTGAGAACTTCAATCTCTCTTTTCGTCAGGTTATCGTCATCATCCCTGTTGTTGGTAAGTGATCTGTTTTTATTGTCTATCCGCGAAATCAGGTTGATGATATGTTCAGGCGTATCATATAGTGAAAAAGATGCATCTGTTTCAGTAACAGTTTTTTGCATAAGTCCAAAATCGATACCCAGAATCGAAAGTGAAGGAAACTCCTTTCTTATCTTTTTCACCTCCTTGTCCCTGTTCACAAAATGGAGAGGATTGGCAATAATCTGGTCGATTTTCTCAGTTCTCAGTAAATCCAGCAGTTCATCCAGATTCTCAGCTTTATATATTCGGCAATTGATATCAGACTGATGCAGTATTGAGTATAATCCCTCGAAAATAATTTTCGAACTCTCAACAACAACTATATGAAGAGGTGAACTAAGCATTTTCTTTCTTTTCGATGTTTACACCTGAAGGAATCAGTATTGTTTCCTCAATCAGTGAGTGTACAAACAGATCATACTCAAGTTCATATAGAGCAAAGAACAGTTTCCTGCGCAGATCCAGATCATTATCGATTTTCACATACTTAAGCAGCAGATTCTTAAGGTCATGCAACTTAAGCTCAATGTCAGAATGATGCTCACTATACTCAATAGAAGAATATTGTTCGAAGCTAAAGTCGTCACTACTTTTTTTCAGCAGATTGATAAAATATGGAAAAGCAACATTGTCTTCATAGTCAAGATGTTCAAGCACTTCAGTGAAATATTCATTGAAAAACTTCTCAAGCAGTTTTAACTCCCTCTCGGGATGATTTTTCTGCAACATCTTAATATATGAGTTTATCTGTGGGTACATATCTGAACGATAGTAGTGGTGACTATTTTTCAGAAAATCTATTACCTGCAGCAGATCTTCCTTCGTGTAAGTGTGATTTTTTTTCGTTCCAAAGCCATTATAAAGATTGGCAATATCAACAAAAAGAGTCTCGCTGATTTTATATTGCTTGCAAAGCTGAGAAACAGTAAGATCGCTCACCCTGAAATCTATATTAAAATGTTGCAGCATCAGCAGTAAGCGTGGATTGGCATCTATCTGATCCGCCATTTTCATAGACGGACTCATTTTTGTTGCAGTGAAATGAGGCATGATCTGTTTTATTTTCTTGCAAAAGTAGTAAAAATAGTTGGTTATTTAGAACAATTCCATATAATAAGTTATATAAAGTCACTTATACATCATGTTTTGAAGTTGAATTCAACTACTTGTCATAATAATTCCCTTTTTTTTACTATAATTGCATCTCAATTTCAAACAGATCAAAATGAATAATTTCCAGGATTTACTTATACAGAGACGCAGTATCAGAAAGTATAATGATGAACTGCTTTCACCCGGAGAAACAAAAAAGATTCTGGAGGCAGCACTTCTATCGCCCACTTCTAAGAATAAGCACTCATGGAGTTTTATAGCTGTAGAGGATAAGGAAACAATAGCCAAGTTGGCAGAGTGCAAACCTCAGAGTGCATCTTTTATTACCGAAGCACCCCTGGTAGTAGTAGTTGCAGGCGATCCGCTAATCAGCGATGCATGCATAGAGGATGCCTCAATTGCAGCTATCAACATGCAGCTGCAGGCTGAAGAGCTGAACATCGGCAGCTGCTGGATACAGGTTAGAAATAGGTCATACTCAGATAACATGACATCAGGCGAGTATATAAATGAACTGCTTGATATACCCATGCCTCTAGAGGTAATTTGTATGATTGCTTTTGGTAAAAAAGAGGCAAACAGGAGGCCAGCTGATATAAACAACTTGCGCTGGGAGAAAGTGCATATTGGCAAATACAGGTTAGAGTCAGCCAGTTCAGAACAAGAAGAAAAATAAAAATTAAGATGATAGATATACTAAAAGTACCATCGCCATGCTTTGTAATGGAGGAGGATCTGCTGCGAAAGAACCTGGCATTGATTAAGTCGGTTAGTGACAGAACCGGTGTTGAAATAATTCTTGCTTTTAAAGCCTTCGCAATGTGGAAATCCTTCCCTATATTTCGTGAGTATATTGATCACTCCACAGCTAGTTCCGTTGCCGAAGCCCAGCTCGCTTTTGAAGAGATGGGAAACCCTGCACACACATATGCACCGGCATATACAGATGAGGATTTTCCTCTGTTTATGAAATACAGCAGCCATATTACCTTCAACTCACTTTCACAGTTTGAGCGATTTTATCCACAGGTTTTATCTTCGGGTAAGAATATAAAGTGTGGACTAAGAGTCAATCCGGAGTATTCGGTAGTTGATACAGCTCTGTATAACCCAAGCAGTCCCGGTTCCCGTTTAGGCGTAACATCGTCAAAATTAGGAGATACATTACCCGAAGGGATAACAGGATTACATATGCACAATCTGTGTGAAAATAACTCGTATGATCTTGAGAAAACACTTGAGGTATTGGAGAATAAGTTTGGAAAGTTTTTCGGAAATATTGAGTGGCTGAATCTTGGAGGTGGTCATCTTATGACCCACAAAGATTATGATACTGATCATCTAGTGAATTTGCTTATCAGTTTCAAAAAGAGATACCCAAATCTGGAAATAATTATGGAGCCGGGTAGTGCCTTTGCATGGGAGACAGGAGTATTGGTGGCAACTGTAGCTGATATTGTAGAAAACAATGGTGTTAAAACAGCAATGCTTAATGTCTCGTTTTCATGCCATATGCCCGATACATTGGAGATGCCATACAAGCCAAGAATCAGAGGAGCTTACCAGGAGCCGGTAGAGGGTAAACCAACATACCGTATGGGTGGAAATAGCTGTCTTAGTGGAGATTTTATGGGTGACTGGTCATTCGACAATCCTCTTAAAATTGGAGACAGGATTGTGTTTGAAGATATGATACACTATACCACTGTTAAAACAACTATGTTTAATGGTGTTTCTCATCCATCGATAGGAATATGGACCAGTGAGAATGAATTTAAACTTTATAGGAAGTTTGGCTATGAGGATTATAAAAGCCGTATGAGCTAACATCTTGTAATATAGTTATATGTGAAGTATTTGTTTGCACTTATCATTAAAAATTTCGTAACATCGTTTTAAGTTTTTGTGTTAATGTTAAACTATTTATAAGTTTTCATTGTTTAATTATCAGATTTGTTAATACAATATTGACAAAAATTATTAACTAAAAACTTTACAATATGGGATGGTTATGGTGGATAATTATCGGAGCAATTGCCGGATGGCTTGCAGGTAAATTAATGAGAGGCGGAGGCTTTGGACTCTTGGTCAACATTATTGTAGGTATTGCCGGTGCAATAATCGGCGGGTGGGTTTTCGGCCTTCTCGGTATATCAGCAAGTGGTATTTTAGGAAGTCTTATTACCGCACTGGTTGGGGCAATTTTATTACTTTGGATTATATCACTGTTTAAGCGAACGTAGATATTATTCATCTAAAGGCACTAATAAAGATCGGTACTTCTAGAAAAAGGGGTATCGGTTTTTTTCTATAATCATAAATAAAATGCATAAAAGAGAGATAGGTATATTTTCAGGTTCATTCAATCCAATCCATAACGGACATTTGATGCTTGCAAGCTATCTAAGTGAATTCACCTATCTGGATGAGGTGTGGTTTGTGGTAACCCCTCATAATCCGCTGAAAGATACTAAAACCCTGATTGAAGATGATGTCAGGCTTGAAATGGTCAAGATCGCAGTGGAAGGGTATAAAAAGCTGTCAGTATCAGATGTGGAGTTTAATATGCCGCGACCATCTTTCACGATAGATACCTTAAATAGACTTTCTATAGAAAACCCGGATATAAACTTCACACTGATAATAGGAGCTGACAACTGGTCGATTTTTAACCGTTGGAAAAATGCTAATGAGATTATAAGCAAATATAAAGTACTTATCTATCCAAGAGCAGGCAGCGAGATTATTATTCCTGATTCATACGGACAAAATGTACAGTCAGTTAATGCACCTGTAATAGAGGTTTCCTCTACATTTATACGCAAATGTATCAGTGAAGGGAAAAGTATGCAAGCATTTGTGCCTGAAAAAGTGTATAAGTATATAATTGAGAAACGACTCTATTTGACCTCTGAATCACCCGAGTCATAAAGCATTTTATCGATAATTACAGGCAAAATATCAGTATCTACACCAGCCTCCTGTAATTCGTCAATATCATCCTTAAGCATTTTCAGGAAAGTATCGAAACTGCCAGTCTGCTTATATGATAGGGCATACAGTTTTACTGCATCCCTGTTATTTGAAAGACAAAGTTCAACATGCCCTGCGTTGAGATAGTCATGAGCATTTGGTTTGTTTTCAAGAATCCGCTTGTAGTATCTCTGTGCAATATCAAACTTCCTTGATAGGAATGCACACCATGCGATCGATCTCCATGCACGTGTGTTATTGCTGTTAATAAGCTCCACCTTGAAGTAGTAGTTAAGAGCCTCATCATACTGCTTCAGTTCAAGGTAACAGTGACCAATATTAAGCTGTATATTCAAATCATCAGGTCTGAACTGCTCAAGACGGCGATAATATTCCAAGGCTGTATCAGCCTCCTTCAACACCCTGTAACAGTGGGCTATACGGTTAAGCAGCCATGTGTTGTTGTCCTCAATCAAGTCGGCATGCAGATAAGCATCAAGTGCCCCTCTTATATCTGCCATCATCTGCTTACAGAATCCTATTTTTTGCCACACCTCACTGTTTCCCGGCACTTTCCCTGCCAGCATATTATATGCACCAAGTGCTTCATTGAAGTTGTTTTTCTCAAAGTAATAGAGAGCAATTTTCTCTAGATTTTTAGTTTGCAGTACAATCGGCTGAAATGCCTCTATCTCGTGATAATTGAGCGGGAGACTGAATATGTCAGTGAAGTCGGCTCTACGAGGATGTAGCTTGTAAAAACGATAAAGATCCTGTATATACTGTTTGATTATTGTAGATTCCTTCTGATAAGGATTCAGTGTCATCTCCTCCTCCTGAATCTTTTTCAGTTCATCACCTTCAGAGCCAAGCTGATTAATCATCATACTGCGGTATTGCTCAGGCATCATCATAACACTGAAAGAGAGAGAGTACTTGTCGGAATTACATATTATTGAAGAGCCCAGCATAGTATCGATAAACTGATCACTTTCACCCGATTTGGAGAGCAGTCGCTGGAGACTACTATGTTGGGGATCATATGGCATAAACCAGTTACTCATCTCATTAAAGAATGGATAGTTCTTAAGATTAGAGAAAGTAGAGTGAAATACATCAGCACCCTCAAGCTGCAGATCAGAAAACTCCTTAAGCTTATCTGTCAAGCCACTTTCTTCAAGTATCTTCTGCCATTCAGGATTTTTATCATCAATACCACTTTCTTCCATCCATTCGTCAAGCTTTATCTTCTTGCCAATCATGGGACTCAGTTTCATCATCTCAGGAATTATCTCCTCAGTCAGTCTCTTCGTAATCTTCTCAGTCTCATGAGCCTGAATAAACCCGAGTACAGTAGCCATAAACCGTCGGGTAAACTGTGCATCATCCGACAGTAGTTTCAGTCGGTCACTACATTCCGGATATAGATGCCACCTTGTTCTGTATCGCTGAAAAATTGGAATAATACCGGTTATTGCGCGAGCAGATATTTCAGCTTCATGTCTGCGGCAAACATCAAGCAAAAAAAGTACTTTTGCAGCATCAAAACGCTGCATTATATTAAGTGTAATTGCCGAAATCAACATACACTTATCATTCACAGGTATTGTCTCATTCTCAATAAAACTATGTAGCGATTTTATGAAATCAGCATTAGCTCTTGGAGAAACAAAAATTGAATAAAACAGATCTCTAACACTATTTTCATGAGCAATAGCACACGGTATTTTTCGTAATTCTTTTTCGGGGCCTTCGTCCAGTAGTTCAATAATTGAGGAGATGTCTGTCTGTTTTACAATGGTGTGTATATATTCATCGATTGAGATTGTATTACGAACATTCATTAATCTTTCTCTCTCGAAAAAAAAAGATGAACTATCCCTTACAAGCAGATTCTCGGCAGCATCATCAGTAATAGAGTAAATATCGCGAATAAGCTTATTATAGATTTTATCCTGATCCGGGTCACCCTTACCTTCAACAAGGTAATGGAGCATAAATTTATAATTTGTTTCCAGCTCATCAATTTTTTCGGAAATAGCCCAATTATGTTGCAGTTCAATAAGCTCTTTCACGCTATCAATTGCATGCTTTAATTGTTTCTCTTCTATAAAACTATGAATTTCTCTTACTTTTCTATTTATTTTAGTTGGACTCATAAATTCCTTTATGTTGTTTTTTCTTTTATAATAAGTGTGGATGGCAGAAATTCAATCCAGGGTAATGAGGTGGCAATCAGTTTGTACCACCCATCTATGCCAAAAATACAGAGATCCTGATTTATTATAAAATCGTTATCAATCTTTTTGTTTACGTCCCACAGATACATTCTATCATCAGCTTTTTTTACATAGGTCTGATATATCTTCTGCATCTTGGGATTTGACTCAATAGCTCCAATTGCATCCCAAACCATTATATCAACATTCTCTTTTTGTACAAAACGCATTGTTGTGTAAGGAATTGCCTGAATATCAGTTGTACTTAATATTGGAACAAATATATTTTCAATACGTTTCAGGTTGTTATAAATAAACAAACCTATAGAAATAGAGTTCAAATCAAGCAGTGAAGTGATGTTGTTCATCATTTCAAACTCATTCTCTGTAAACTGCTCCTGTATGTATGCGTCAGAATTGGCAGGGTCGCTCTTTAACCTGTTATATTTCTGAAATATATCAGGAGACAGAATACTCCTGTTAATTCCAGCCACAATGAAATCGCTATTCTGCTCTTTTGAAACATTGATAATTTCTGATACGTAATTATCATATCTTCTGGCAAAATAACGAATAGTGAGTTTGCTCTTATCAATGATGTCTATGAAATCTTCTAATTTATTTTGATTATCATGATTCTCTTTTTCAATCAGATGTAGAAAGGTGGCAGTGGATTTTTCAGATCTTGATCCGGCTAAACTTACTGCCATTCTGCTTAAAACCCGGCCTATCTCAGGATCAGTGAAACAGACAAGAACATTAAGCGGCTTCTTTAAAATATTTTCAACAGATTCCATAAATTATAAAATTTAAATAGCAGAATCAACCTTTAAGCATCTCACTGTCGAGCATAGAGTCTTTATATCCAAGGAAGTACAATATACCATCGATACCCACAGACGATAGTGATTGCCCAGCATTTTGCTTAACCTTTGGCTTAGCATGGAAAGCGATACCCAGACCGGCGATACCAAGCATTGGAAGGTCGTTTGCCCCATCTCCAACTGCTACAGTCTGCCTTATATCAATCTTCTCTACCTGTGCTATAAGCGAAAGAAGCTCAGCCTTCTTTTTTCCGGTTATTATATCGCCCAGATAGTTACCGGTTAGTTTACCATCAACAATCTCCAGCTCATTTGCATACATATAATCAAAACCATACTTGTCCTTAAGGTAGTTACCAAAATAGGTGAAGCCTCCAGATAGAATTGCAGTTTTGAAGCCAACTTTCTGGAGTACCTTCATCAGTCGGCCCAAACCTTCCGTAATTGGCAGATTCTCAGCCACCTCTTTAAGGACAGATGCATCGAGACCTTTCAATAATTTAATCCGCTGTTTGAAGCTCTCCTCAAAATCGATATCGCCATGCATTGCCGACTCTGTAATGGCTTTTACTTTATCCCCAACACCAGCTCTTTCGGCAAGTTCATCAATCACTTCAGTCTGAATAAGTGTAGAGTCCATATCAAAGCATATAAGACGACGCATCCTTCTATACATACTCTCTTCCTGAAATGAGATGTCGAAATTAAGTTTGGATGAGAGCTCAAGGAACGACTGCTGCATTTTATTCCTGTCTGCCAGGCTTCCGCGTACAGATAGTTCAACGCACGACTTAGCAGCTCGCTGTTTTTCATCAAGCGGGATACGACCTGTCAGTCGTATCATATTATCGATATTAAGATTTTGATCTGCAATAATTCTGGAAACGGCTGCAATCTGTTCTGCCGTGAGTATTCTTCCCAGCAGCGTTATGATATACCTGTTCTTGCCCTGCATTGCTACCCAGTTTGAGTACATTTCTGCCGAAATAGGAGTAAATTTGATATTCACATCCATCTCATATGCTTTGAAAAGCAGATCCTTGAGGATTTCACCAGAATTGTTGTGCATCGATTTAAAAAGTATACCTATTGCTACATTTCTGTGGATGTCCGACTGACCAATATCCAGAATAAATGCACCATGCTTTGCCAGAATCTCGGTCAAAGCAGCAGTTAAACCCGGTTTATCCTCTCCATTAATATTGGCTAAAATAATTTCTGAATTTTCCATTTTAATTTTTTATTATGTTGTTACATAATTGGTAAAGATACCTGCATATAGATATCTTCAATATCCTGTTTTTCTATTTTGTTGAAATCCTCCTCTCTCACAGTGATGATCATTCCCGACATATCAAGGGCTCCAGGACTTATCAATAGTTTCTTACTGCCCTCTTCATAATACTGTTTTGGGCGATGAGCTTTTCTTGGGAAAATATGTATTTTGTATCTGTCTCCCTCCATAAAGGTGATAATGTTTAACATCGGCTCCTCTTCTTCAGGCTGAAGAGTGCGGAGATACTGATAAACCTCTTCAAAAAGCTCAGTGCATTCAGAAATAGTTGACCCCTCGATGATAAGGCATGATCTCAATTCATTGTCACCCTGTGTAAGTTCTGCTGTTTTGAGTCCTGCCTGCAGATGAAAATGATCTGGTGCTGAAGCACCGCTTTTCGGACCGTTGTAGAAAACCACATAATCCGGCAACTTTTCAGTCAACGTAAGCATTTCACCTACCTTATGCCTGATGCGCTGAGGAACATGTGAAAATAGCGGAATGGTCAGATGGTTTCTGAGAATTGGGAAAGGGTTACATAAAATTAAATATTTATCTAAAAATATTATACCCTTCTGTTCCGATGGTCGGTTTTGTTCACACAAAAAACAGGGTCTTTCATCGATAAACTTTTTATCTATTTTTGCTCCTGTAGATGTAATTCTTGCAGGGTTGAACTGAACTTTTACAGAGATGTTGTCTCCCCAGTTAAGCTGTTTAACCATCACATCATCAAGTTTAAGAATTGCATCGTTCAATTGAGGCCACTCTTTTTTCTGTAAAGAGAAAAGATTTTCTATATCGTTCTGTAAGCTCATTATAATATTTTTTTGTAGTAACAAAGATAAGGATAATTTTTACTATTTGGTTATCAAGTTTTTTTATACCTTTGTGAGACAATAGAGGGGTTATTTAATTTACTTTTTATAACAAATGAAAAAAGCAGCTTTTTTATTTTTCTGCATTATTTTGGTGTTTCTCATCTCATGCACTCAAAACAGAGGTGAAAAGGGTATGAAAGGTAAAGAGATAGCTGATTCGGCTCTTACAGAAGAATTTGAGGTTGAAGAGTTCAGTGAGTTTATGGAAAGATTCAGTTTGGAAGAGTCATTTCAACTTCAAAGAATAAAATTCCCAATAAGTGTTATCGTTCCTGATACAGGCAATGAAGGTATGGCTCCAATCAGGGAAGTGATTGGCAGGTATGACTGGGAACCGCTTGACCTGACATATGATAGTACTTACTTAACCAGGCCATATGATCAATATTACCAGGTTGTACGCTTCAATAATGATACTGCGGTTGTCGAGATAAGAGGTATTGACAATGGTATTTACGCAGATTATTACTTTGAGCTTATCGACAGGAAATGGTATCTTGTAACACTCTATGAAGCCTCTTTCTAAGAGATTCAGCTATTTCTTGAGCATTTCGTCACCAAAACTTAGTGGTAAAAGATCTTTTATACTGCTAACAACATAAACTGAGTCGTTACCGCACATCATAACCTTCATTGGTGAATTGAACCGGTTCTCTGCCTCAAGTAGTACCTGCCTGCATCCACCGCAAGGAGTGATTACATCTTTTGTAAATTCCCCTTTATTCCATGCTGCTATAGCGATAGCTTCAACTTTCTGATCAGGATATTTGGAATGAGCATAGAAAACAGCAGTTCTTTCAGCGCATAATCCCGAAGGGTATGCAGCATTCTCCTGATTATTTCCGGTGATTATTTCACCATTGGCCAATAATGCTGCAGCACCCACGTGAAACTCAGAGTATGGTGCGTAAGAGTTTAATGTTGCATTTTTAGCTGCTTCAATAAGTTTTTTTTCGATATCGGAGCACTCCTCTATCGGATAAACAGTTATCTTTGTGGATAAATTGATTTCTTTCATATTATAATGCAATATTTATCTTACAAATATACATTTATTTCATCGTTAACGCTATTACTATCATTTTTATTTAATATTTCTAACCTGTCAGCTCAATCTGGGGTAAGAACATATGAATTATACATTGAAAGATATAGTGATCTGGCTATACAGCATATGGATAAATATGGTATTCCTGCATCCATAACGCTGGCACAGGGTATATTAGAATCGGGTGCAGGTATGAGCGATCTGGCAAGACGATCGAATAATCATTTTGGAATTAAATGTCATAGCGTGTGGAGCGGACCCAGAGTGTATGCCGCAGATGATACGCCAAATGACTGTTTCAGAAGTTACAGCAGAGTTGAGGATTCATATCAGGACCATTCAGAGTTTTTAGTAGGTAGTGCCAGATACAGATCTCTGTTTGAGCTTTCGATTACGGATTATAAAGGATGGGCAAGGGGACTACAAAAGTCGGGCTACGCAACAGATAAAGCCTATGCCAATAAGCTTATAAAACTTATAGAGGATTATGAACTTTACAGGTTTGATGACAAGAAGTATCGACGCGGAGTTAGCAAACGCGACCGTGAAGCTATTCGTTCGGCAGAGTCTTCAAGGGCATCATGGACACATGAGCCTTATATAACACATGGACTGGTATATGTGATTGCTGTAGATGGTGATACGTTTGGAAGTATTGCAAAAGAATTTGGTTTCAGTGAAAAGGATTTACTGAAATTCAATGAGGTGCCTGAGGATTTCCCACTTAGTGAAGGTGATATAGTATATTTTCAGAAGAAGAAGACAAGGGCGGACAAGCCTTATGAATATCACACGGTGCAGGTAGGTGAATCTATGTACAGTATATCTCAGACTTATGGAATACAACTGAGGAACCTGTACAGGCTGAACAAAAAGAGTTATGAATACATTCCTGAAGAGGGTGATGTGCTAAAATTAAGATGATTTCATTATGATATGAATGAAAATATTTTTTTCATTTGTATGAATAAAAAAATAAAAGATGAGAAATATGGAAATGAAATATAATACTCAAAAAGAGAAACTTATAATGCCTGAATACGGACGCAATATCCAGAATATGGTAAATCATTGCGTAAGTATTGAAGATCCTGAGGAGCGTAAAAGATGTGCCAATGCAATAATTGATGTTATGGGCAATATGTTTCCTCACCTTCGCGATGTTAATAATTTCAAGCATATCCTTTGGGATCATCTTGCAATCATGTCGGATTTCAAACTGGATATTGATTACCCATATGAGGTAATTAAAAAAGAGGAACTCTATTCTTCTCCGGGACGACTAGAATATAGTCGCCCAAGCATGAAATATCGTCATTACGGTAAAATTCTTGAGAGGATAATCAACATCGCCACAAAAATGGAGGATGGAGAAGAGAAGAAACAGCTGGTTAAACTGATTCTCAACCAGATGAAGAGATCATATGTTCAATGGAACAAAGCAATTGATGATGAAAAGATCTTTGAAGATTTAAGAGAGTTGTCGGGTGGAAAACTTGATATTAAGAGTGAAGACTATTCAATTCCTGAAATAAAAGTTACACCAAGCCGCACTAAACTTAAGAATATAAAATATCAACGAAAAAGATAAAAAAGGATGATCTCAGAAAAGGATATCATTAAAATTGGCAGCACTCAAAAGCCTTATGGAATAAAAGGGGAGATAGTCATACTTTTTTCAAGGGAAGAATTTGCTGAAGCTGATTCCGAGTACTATTTCCTAATGATTGATGGTATCCCTGTTCCTTTTTTTATTGAAGAATTTACATTCACAACAGATCGGTCTGCACGTGTTAAATTTGAGGATATTGAGGATGAAAAAGATGCTTCTAAGTATTTGAATCTGGATGTGTATATACCACGCAGCATTCTCACTGAGGAAAATCCTGAAATAGAAGAGAGCTGGCACCTGTTTGTGGGTTATGATATTGTGGATCAGAGTGGAAATATGATTGGCACTATCAGCGATGTTGACGATTCTACATTAAACGTGCTTTTTATACTATCGAAAGATGATGAGGAACTCCTTATTCCTGCTACAGAAGATTTTATTATTATGATAGACGATGAGAATAAAGTAATCGAGATGAATCTTCCAGAAGGTCTTATTGATAGTTAATAGTTGTAACTGGTTACAGATCACATATAATCGAATGCCTTTCCTTCAAATTTCAGATGTAACAATAGGTTATACAGCAAAAAACAGGCTAAATGTAATACAAACAGGCCTGAATCTAACTGCTGAGGAAGGAGAGCTTATTGTTCTGGTCGGCAAAAACGGTTGTGGTAAATCAACACTCATAAGATCTATTGCCTGCCTTCAACCAATTTATGGAGGCAGAATAACACTTAACGGGAAAAATTTAACTGAACTCTCACCGGCAAAGAGAGCGCGACTACTTTCGATAGTGCTTACTGAACAGCAATCAGTTGCCTCTTTTACAGTCAAAGAACTTATATCAATTGGGCGCGATCCATATACAGGCTGGTTGGGTAAACTTACTGATAAAGATATAAGGATTGTTTCGGAAGCTGCTGAACTCACTTATCTTAAAGGGTTCGAATATAGAAACATTCATGAGCTCTCTGACGGTGAGCGGCAACGTGTGTTTATAGCAAGAGCTCTGGCACAGGATACCCCAATGATAATTCTTGATGAGCCTACTTCTCACCTCGACCTGCCAAACCGTATAAATATTTTGCTTCTTCTCCAGAAGCTTGCACGTGATACCGGAAAGACGATTATAATTTCTACTCATGAGCTGGAGACCGCTATGCAGGTGGCCGACAAGCTCTGGATTATGGAAAACAGGGGAGGGGTTACAGTTGGTATTCCTGAAGATATGGTTCTTAACGGTAGTTTTGATAAGGTATTTCATCATCACAATTATGAGTTTGATAAAGAGTATGGAAGTTTTGTAGTGCAGAAACAGCTGGATAAAAAAATAACAACTTTCGTAGATAAACCTGATGGTTTAATAGCAAGATGGACTACAAAAGCTCTTTCGAGAAAAGGATACAGGATTGTTGAAGATGCTCCCGTGAGACTTTACGTTGATGAGGGTAGTCGCACCTGGACAATCAGAAAGGATAACCAGTCACTCGTAACCTATAGCATTGAAGATGCATTACGGGGAATAAACGAACTTTATCAACCCTCCAATTCGTCAGCAAACCTGTAGAATGCCTCTCAATTTTTTATTATCTTTGCAAGATTTCAGGTGAAATAAACAACATGCAATTAAAGAAACGACATATAGCTATTCTTGGTTCTACAGGCTCGATAGGCAGACAGGCACTGGATGTGATTTCAAACCATCCTGAAAGGTTTGAGCCCTACGCACTTGTGGCAAATAATAGTGTTGAACTACTTATACAGCAAGCTCGTACTTTCATGCCAGAGGTTGTTGTAATTGCAAACGAGGATAAGTATGATCAGCTAAAATCTGCATTGAGTGACCTGCCGATCAAGGTTTGGTGTGGCAGCAAATCAATAGAGGAGGTTGTGCTTGATGAGAATATTGATATGGTGCTTACGGCAATGGTGGGTTTTTCAGGTTTAAAACCAACTATTAATGCTGTAAAAGCCGGGAAGGCAATTGCTCTGGCAAACAAGGAGACGCTGGTTGTTGCGGGAGAACTGATTACATCTCTTGCAATAGAAAACAGAGCAGCCATACTGCCTGTTGATTCTGAGCATTCAGCTATTTTTCAATGCTTGAATGGAGAAGGGAACAATAATGTTGAGAAATTGTTATTAACTGCTTCAGGCGGACCATTCCGCAGCTTTTCCAAAGATCAGCTGCAGAGTGTTACCAGAGATCAGGCGCTTGCTCATCCAAACTGGAGTATGGGGGCAAAGGTTACAATCGACTCATCAACCCTCATGAACAAAGGTTTTGAAATGATTGAAGCAAAATGGCTGTTTGGAGTGGACTCTTCACAGATAGAGGTGCTTGTTCATCCGGAATCTATTATTCACTCGATGGTACAGTTTGAAGACAAATCAATTATTGCACAGTTGGGACAGCCTGATATGAGAGTTCCCATACAATATGCTTTTTCATATCCTGAGAGACTGAAAACTGAAGTAGATGAGGTGGACTTTTTCAAGCTTTCGCAGCTTACCTTTGAGAAGCCCGATCTGAATAGGTTTCCTAACCTCAGCTATGCTTATGAAGTTATAAAAACAGGTGGTAATATGCCATGTATACTCAATGCAGCAAATGAGATAGCTGTAGAACTTTTCCTTCAGGAAAGGATTGGGTTCCTGGATATGAGCCTGTTGATTGAGAAAACATTACAAAAAGCTTCGTTTGTGAAAAATCCATCGCTTGAGGATTACTTGCAGACTGACAGTGAGACAAGAGATATAGTTACAGAATTATTCAAAACACACATTACTGTGTGAAAAATTTAGTGGATGGAATCATTTTTAATTAAAGCGTTGCAGCTCATAATGAGCTTATCGATTTTAGTAATCGTACACGAGTTTGGGCATTATATTTTCGCGAGAATGTTTAAAATCAGGGTAGAGAAGTTCTATCTGTTTTTTGATGCAGGCTTCGCACTTTTCAGATACAAACCGAAAAATAGTCAAACCGAGTATGGTGTTGGCTGGCTTCCTTTAGGAGGCTACGTTAAGATCTCCGGTATGATTGATGAATCAATGGATAAAGAGCAGATGGCTCTGCCTCCGCAACCATGGGAATTCAGAACCAAGCCGGCATGGCAGAGGTTGCTGGTAATGGTTGCAGGTGTCTTCTTCAATCTTATCCTGGCATTTTTTATCTATTCCATGGTTCTATTTGCATGGGATGATACATATCTGCCTCTTGAAAATGTTACTCAGGGGATGGAATTTAGCACTGCAGCTAAAAAAGCAGGTTTTCAGGATGGTGATATTCTATTGATGGCTGATGGTAAAAAGCTTGAAAGATTTGGAGTACGTACACTGCTTGATGTGGCTGATGCTGAGGTAGTAACTGTAAAAAGAAATGGAGATATTATTGATCTGAAAATGGAAGAAGGGCTGATGAAGAATCTGCTTACTGACAAAGAAGGATTTGCAACATATCGTATACCTACTGTAATTTATGATACGATGGAAGGTAGCTCTGCAGAGCTGGCCGGACTGACAAAAGGTGACAGTATAGTAGCCGTAAATGGTGTAACTACTCCATCATTTGCAGATTTGCGAAATATCCTTGATGAAAATCGTGACGGTGAAGTAGCCCTTGATTATTATAGGGGTGGTATCCAATATTCAACAACAGCTAAGCTTGATTCTGCAGGAACACTTGGATTTTATGTAATGCCTGCAGCCATGGTTTACAATACCCATACACTTACATATGGCTTTTTTGAATCTTTCCCTGCCGGGATGAAAATGGGTATTCAGACATTAAAAGACTATATTGCACAATTCAAATATGTGTTCACTAAAGCGGGAGCTTCTTCCCTTGGAGGATTTGGTGCTATTGGTAATTTGTTCCCTGCACAGTGGAACTGGCAGTCATTCTGGATGATGACCGCATTTCTGTCTGTTATTCTTGCATTCATGAATATTCTGCCTATACCTGCACTCGATGGGGGCCATGTAATGTTTTTGATATATGAAGTTATTACAAAGCGCAAGCCCAATGAGAAGGTAATGGAATATGCACAGATTGCTGGAATGGTATTGCTGTTTGCATTAGTGCTGTATGCAAATGGAATGGATATTGTAAGAGCTATCTTTAAATAAATTTTTACTGAATAATCAGAATAGTTTATTAATCGGTTGATCTAAAGAATTAAAGTGTATAGTATGAATATTCCAGAATTAATTGGAAAAGGAGGTAAAACAGCTTTTTCTTTTGAATTGCTGCCTCCCCTGAAGGGAAACAGTATACAGCAGGTGTACAGGACTATTGATCGCTTGATAGAGTTTGATCCAAAATATATTAATATTACAACTCATCATAGTGAAAACATATATAAAGAGGATAGCAATGGTGTTTACCGTAAGGTAAATGTCAGAAAGCGTCCGGGATCAGTTGCGATTGCCGCGGCAATTCAGAACAGATATGGGGTGACAGCTATTCCTCACATTATATCACAGGGATTTACAAAAGAAGAGACCGAGTATGCACTAATAGATCTCTCTTTTCTTGGCGTTACCAATCTGCTGTTATTAAGGGGAGATACAAAAAAGCTTGATGCTGATCAGAGAGCGATGGATAGTCATAAGAATGCAACAGGACTGCAGGAACAGGTTAATAACTTTAACAAAGGCATCTCTTTCGATGGATCTCCTTTAGCTCCTCCTGAAGTTCCTTTTTCTTACGGAATGGCTTGTTATCCCGAGAAGCATGAGGAGTCTCCAAATATGGAGTCGGAGATATTCTTCACCAAGATGAAGGTGGATAATGGGGCAGAATATCTTGCAACTCAGATGTTTTTCGATAACAGGAAATATTTTGAATTTGTTGACAGATGCAGAGCTGCAGGAATAACAGTTCCAATTATTCCCGGGATAAAACCTATTAACTTAATGAGTCAGCTTACTGTACTTCCGCGTATTTTCCGAACAGATATTCCGGAAGAGCTTGAGAAAGAGCTTCGTAAATGTAAAAGTGATGATGATGCCAAAGAGGTAGGTGTTGAGTGGTGTATCAAACAGTGCAAAGAGTTGATAGCTGCCAACGTACCAAGCATACACTTCTACTCACTAATGGCTACAGAAAGTATTTACAGAGTAGCAAAAGAGATATATTGATGTATTTTCGTGATGTTATAGGACATAGTGATATAAAACAGCATCTTACCGAGAGTGTCAGACGAGGGAAAGTGCCTCATGCAACAATGCTCTACGGTCCCGAAGGTGTTGGTAAACTACCTCTGTCCTTAGCATACGCAAGATATCTTAACTGTGCAGATCGTGGTATAGATGACTCTTGTGGTAAATGTCCCTCATGTCACAAGTTTGATAAACTGGCACACCCTGATCTCCATTTTGTATTTCCCGTGGTGAAGTCAAAAGTGAGTGACGACTATCTGCCACAGTGGCGTGAATTTTTATCCGGTAGTGCCTACTTTAATCTCAATCAATGGTTAGCATACATTAATGCAGAGAATGCTCAGGGTGTCATTTACTCAAAGGAGAGTGATGAGATAATCCGAAAGTTGAATCTTAAGGTTTATGAAGCTCCATATAAAGTGATGATTATATGGCTTCCTGAGAAAATGCATGATTCCTGTGCAAATAAGCTTCTGAAGATGATAGAAGAACCACCTGGTAATACAGTATTTCTGCTAATATCTGAAGATAGGGAAAATGTGTTGCAAACTATATGGTCTCGTTGTCAACCCTTACGGATAAATTCAATTGGTGATGAAGAGATGATAAGGGTTATTCAGCAAAATTTTGATTTGGAAGCCGACGAAGCCCAGACAATAGCACATATTGCCAACGGAAGCTATACCAAGGCGGTTGAAATGATCAACTCTTCTGACGATACCCGCTTTTTATTTGAACTGTTTGTAAACATGATGCGAAGTTCAGTATCGGGTAACATTAAATCAATCAAGCAGTCAGCCAATGAAATTGCGGGAATAGGGAGAGAGATGCAAAAAAGCTTTCTCAGCTATTCGATAAGGATGTTCAGGGAGTATTTTGTGAATAATCTTGGAGCACCTGAAATGGTTTATATGAATGATTATGAACAGGATTTCGGTGAGCGTTTTTCTCCCTTTATTAACGAGAAAAACATTGAGAAATTCAATGAAGAGTTCTCTCTTGCTTATCGGCAGATAGAACAGAACGGAAATGCAAAAATTATTTTCCTCGATCTTTGTTTAAAAGCAACAATGCTTTTAAGGAAATAATTTGTAACTTGCATTATATTTTACTATTAAAATAAACAAAAAGTCTCGCTTTTCAATCCTAAAAAGCGATTTATATATATGGACAGAGAAATATTAGCAGATAAACTGGCGGACATTGTACCTGCAAAAGAGACTACTATACGAAATACTAAAAGTTGTAAGGGATGTACACGCCATACAAATAAACTTCACATATATGACTGGCTTCACGACTTTCCTGAATTTCAGGATCTCACAAAAATGGTGGAGGTTCAGTTTAAAAATACAAGAAAAGGGTATTACATAAACAGTAATGATCTCAAGCTGGAACTGGGTGATCTGGTAGCCGTTGAGGCTACTCCCGGACATGATATTGGTACTGTTACTCTAACCGGGAAACTGGTAGAGAAGCAGATGAAGAAAAATAATTACCGGGAGGATGCAAATGGTGGATTGAAACGTATTTATCGTATTGCACGTCCCGCCGACCTGGAAAAGTATGAACAGGCAAAAGCGCGTGAGCAGTCGACCATGATTCGTTCACGTCAGATTGCCGAGGAGCTTGGACTGCAGATGAAGATTGGCGATGTTGAGTATCAGGGTGATGGTAATAAAGCTATCTTTTACTATATCGCTGATGAGAGAGTCGATTTCCGTCAGTTAATCAAAGTGCTGGCCAGTGAGTTCAGAGTAAAGATTGAGATGAAGCAGATTGGTGCCCGTCAGGAGGCAGGACGAATTGGAGGAATTGGTCCCTGCGGACGCGAAATGTGTTGTAGCAGCTGGGTGTCAAGTTTTGTCTCTGTATCAACAAATGCAGCCCGTTGTCAGGATATATCAATCAATCCACAGAAGCTTGCGGGTCAGTGCGGTAAACTTAAATGCTGCATGAATTACGAAGTTGATATGTATGTTGAAGCACAGCGCAGTCTTCCTTCACGTGAAATTGTTCTTCGCACCAAAGATGCAGATTACTATCATTTCAAAACCGATATTCTGGCTGGGATGATTACCTATGCGACAGACAAGAATGGTATGGGAAATCAGGTGACTATACATAAAGACAGGGCTTTCGAAATTATTGGAATGAACAACAAGGGTTTAAAACCTGATAAGCTTGCTCCTGAAAACCAAAATAATGATCCAAACAAGGAGGTTGTATATAACAATGATATACTTGAAGATCAGAGTATAACCCGATTTGATAATACTGCTAAGAGTAAAAACAAGAAAAAGAGAAGGCCTAGAAGAAGAGCTTCAGGTAATGCAGGAAACAATAATCAGAAAAATAACAGATCGTCAGGTGATAAAAAGGAATAAAATCCTCTTTCTATTAGTCGGTACGCTATTTATAACACATACGTCCTGTTCTGATGGAGAGGTTTATTTTAGATATCATCATATAGAGAGAGGGAAATGGTATAGTGATAGTGCGTTGACTTTCACTATGGATTCTATCGGCTTTAATCCTGCTGCCAGACATGATTTATCAATAGAGCTTACAACTGCTAATATCTATCATTATAAAGATATATGGATGCAGGTTGAGCATAACCTTATCGACACTATTTACAGATGCGACACCTTGCATTTCAGGCTGACAGATGATTATGGTAAATGGCTGGGCAGTGGGACAGGTGGTTTGCACCAGATATCACTCCCATATAAGTCAGATATACCACTCGACACATCGCGTCTATATATTTTGCAAATCAAACAGATAATGAAAGATGACCCACTAATCGGTGTTGAAAAGGTGGGTATTAAAATAATAGAGAAAATTTGATGACATTTAATCTTAATTGAACTATTAATTAGTTAATAGTACGTCCGTTTGAGTTAGAGAGAATTACATGTTATTTAAAAAAATGAGAATAGTATTTTTAGGATCGGGAAATGTTGCAACGCATCTGTCGTTTGCACTTAAGAAAACCGGAAACGATATTATTCAGGTTTACAGTAAAACTCTGGAAAATGCTGAGTTACTTGCCTCAAAGGTAGATGCTGATCCAATAGACGATATTAAGTTGATAAACACCAATGCAGACCTGTACATTTTTTCAGTAAAGGATGATATACTACCTGAGATTGTGGAGCATATGCCTGAAACCACTGGAATATGGGCTCACACCGCCGGGAGTATGCCGATGTATCTCTTTTCAGCTAAACGAAGAGAGGGATATGGAGTAGTTTATCCATTGCAGACATTCAGTAAGAGCAGAGAGGCAGACTTCAGTAATATTCCTTTTTTTATTGAAGGAGACAACCCTAAAACAGAGCATATTCTAGTGGAAACTGCTAAATCGATTTCCGGTAATGTGAGACTGCTTGATAGTGAGAAAAGAAGATACCTTCATCTGGCAGCAGTATTTGCAAATAATTTCAGTAATCATATGTTTACGCTGGCATCAGAGATATTAGATCAGGAAGGAGTCTCTGCTGAAGTATTAAAACCATTAATAAGTGAAACTGTGGCCAAGGTAATGGTTATGGAGCCTAAAAAGGCACAAACCGGACCTGCCGTAAGATATGATGAAAAGGTTATTCAAAAACATCTGGATCTGATACAAGACAACGACACGAAAAAAATATATGAATTAATAAGCAAAAGCATAAATAAACATTCTAAATGAGCGCAATAAACTACGATCTGACAAAGATTAAATCATTTATTTTTGATATTGATGGTGTATTATCAAAACAGACAATCAATCTTTCAGCGGATGGTGAGCCACTACGTACAGCTAATATACACGACGGTTATGCATTAAACCTTGCTGTTAAACTTGGATATGGCGTGGCAATAATTACCGGAGGAAATTCAGACTCAGTAAAAGTACGTTATGAATCACTTGGTATTAAGGATATATATATGAAGTCAGGAATTAAAATGAATGATTTTCTTGACTATATAAATAGAACCGGATATAAACCAGAAGAGATAATTTATGTGGGTGATGATATACCCGATTATAAAGTAATGAAAGCTGTTGGTCTGCCCATTGCATCAAACGATGCAGCTCATGAAATAAAAGCTATCGCAAAATATATCTCTCCAAAAAAAGGGGGAGAAGGGGTTGCCCGTGATGTAATTGAGCAGGTTCTGAAAGTTCAGGGACATTGGATGAGCGAGACAGCTTTTGGTTGGTAATTATTAAAGTTTTTAACCTGTTTAATCATTTAAAACAGGTATATTTGCAAAAATAAAATAAAAAAACCTCCGGATAATGGCAAAATTCATTGGTTATGTTGTGGTAGATAAAGATCACTGTAAAGGGTGTGATCTTTGTGTTGTATCATGTCCAACTGACGTTCTTGAACTTGAACCACGCGAAGTTAACGATCGCGGGTATCACTATGTGTATATGAAAAATCCCGATGATTGTATTGGATGTGCAAACTGCGGATATGTTTGTCCGGATGCATGTCTTACAGTTTACAAGAAAAAAGTGGGCTAATTTTTTTACACCTTATAAATTTTTTTAAAATAATAGTATGTCAGAAGCGATATCTTTGATGAAAGGGAACGAGGCCATTGCCCATGCAGCAATTCGTTATGGTGTTGATGGCTATTTTGGGTACCCGATCACACCACAGTCTGAAATTATTGAAACCTTAATGGCTGAAGCACCATGGAATACAACCGGAATGGTGGTGTTACAGGCTGAAAGCGAAGTAGCTGCAATAAACATGGTATATGGTGGAGCAGCATGTGGAAAATACTCGATGACCTCATCTTCCAGCCCGGGAGTTAGTCTCAAGCAGGAAGGAATTTCTTATATGGCAGGTGCTGAGCTGCCAGGACTTATTGTAAATGTAATGCGTGGCGGACCGGGTTTGGGTACAATACAGCCATCGCAGGCTGATTACTTCCAGACTGTAAAGGGTGGGGGACATGGTGATTATAAACTTATTACTCTTGCTCCTAATTCGGTTCAGGAGATGGCCGACTTTGTGGGCTTGGCTTTTGATCTAGCTTTTAAATACCGCAATCCGGCAATGATTCTGACTGACGGAGTAATTGGTCAGATGATGGAGAAGGTGAAACTTCCCGATTTCAAACCAAGAAGAACAGAACAGGAAATACGTGAACAGTGTCCCTGGGCAACACTTGGGAAGACCCCTGAAAGAGGTCCTAACATCATTACCTCGCTTGAACTTGATTCAGCATCTATGGAGAAAAATAACATTCGTTTCCAGGCAAAATATCGTCAGATTGAAGCAAACGAAGTACGTTATGAAGAGGTTAAATGTGATGATGCTGAATATATAATAGTTGCATTTGGCTCAACTGCTCGTATCTGCCTTAAAGCAATTGAGATGGCCAGACAAGAGGGCATAAAGGTTGGTCTGGTTCGTCCTATCACCTTATGGCCTTTCCCAGCTAAGATACTCAATGAATATGCAGGCAAGGTTAAAGGGATGCTAACTGTGGAGATGAATGCCGGTCAGATGGTTGAAGATGTACGCTTATCAGTCAATGGTAAAGTACCAGTTGAACATTATGGCCGACTCGGTGGTATTGTTCCAACTCCAGACGGTGTTCTTGATGCTTTAAAAGAAAAAATAGTAAAATAAAAACCTTACGTCATGGATCCAAAAATAAGAAATTTGTTTCTGTTGCTTTTCCTATTAGCGTTTATCGCAACAATTGTAATTTACTTTTCAACCGATAAGGATATGAAACTCACCTGGTGGTCAGGAGGAGCAGCAATAATATTTTATCTGATCTACAGGTTCAGTAAAAGGTAAACAGTATCGTGCGATACAATTGAAAATAAATAGTTTAATCGAATGAATAGAGAAGATATAGTATGTCCGGAAAATTTGATTTACTCAAAACCGGATATCATGAACGAAAATTATATGCACTACTGCCCGGGCTGTTCTCATGGAGTAGTACATAAAATAATTGCGGAGGTTATAAAAGAGCTTGGACTTCAGGAGAAAACAATTGGAATTGCACCTGTTGGTTGTGCAGTATTTGCGTATAACTATCTTGATATTGACTGGCAGGAAGCTGCTCATGGTCGCGCTCCCGCTGTTGCCACTGCGACAAAACGACTCCTTCCTGATAAAATGGTATTCACATACCAAGGTGATGGCGACCTTGCCGCAATTGGTACTGCTGAAACAATCCACACTGCAAACAGGGGTGAGAATATTGCCATAATATTCATAAACAATGCAATTTATGGTATGACAGGTGGTCAAATGGCTCCTACAACACTGGAGGATATGAAAACATCTACAAGTCCTTTCGGACGTGACACCAGCAGTATGGGTCGTCCTCTTAAAATACTTGACATGCTTGCACAGCTGGATGGCGTTTGCCTGGCCAGTCGCACAAGCGTGCACACTGCAGCTGCAGTAAAGAAAACCAAGAGACTTATCAAGCTTGCATTTGAAAACTCAATGGCAGGTAAGGGCACATCAATCGTAGAGGTTGTTTCAACTTGCAACTCAGGTTGGAAAATGACACCTGCTGCAGCAAATGACTGGATGGTTGAAAATATGTTCCCGGTGTTTCCTCTTGGTGATTTGAAAAACGTTTAAAAACTTTAATTATATAAAATGCTACAGGAAATTGTAATTGCTGGTTTTGGTGGTCAGGGTGTTTTGTCGATGGGCAAGATACTGGCTTATTCAGGTATCATGGAGGGTAAAGAGGTGTCTTGGTTTCCGGCTTATGGACCAGAGCAAAGAGGGGGAACAGCAAATGTTACAGTGATCATTTCTGATGAACCAATTAGCTCTCCTGTTGTTAATAATTATGATGTTGCAATTGTTCTTAACCAACCATCACTAGACAAGTTTCAGGACAAGGTTAAGCCTGGTGGGATCCTTATCTACGATGGATATGGTATCAACAATAAAGTGCAGCGCACCGATATAAATATATATCAAATCAATGCGATGGATGAGTCGGTGAAGATGGAAAACAGTAAAGTTTTTAATATGATTATTCTGGGAGGATTACTCAAAATCTCTTCTATGCTTAAGATAGAGAATGTGATGAAAGGACTTAAGGAGACTTTGCCTGAGCGTCATCATTATCTGTTGCCGATTAACGAAAAAGCTATTATTCGTGGAATGGAAGTAGTGGAACTGGAAAACAGAGCAGTTTTAGCAACTGTTTAATTAATAAAGATAAAAGCTGAAAATATTCTGAGATTATAAAAACATTATCATAAAGCGGATGGAATAGGATCAAAAACTATCTTTCCGATTAGGAGCCGGTCTGATGCCTGTCAGTCCGGCTTCGCGATTTATTTAGAGCCGAATGGCCACCAACTCCACCACTTTTTTTTAGCCGTTTTCTCCTGCTGTTTTACCGATTCATTTTTAACTTTAGCAGAGTCCTGTTTTTTCGCAACAGCTTTCATCTTTCGTGAGCCAGTATCTCTTCCTTTACCTGATTTTACTTCAGCTGATACTCCTTTTTTACCGGTTTCTGCGGCAGATATATCCGACCTGTTAAGATCTTTTTTCTTTACCAACCTTTTGTTTGTAGATTTACCAGGGGTTGTATTATTTGAATCCTGCTTATTTGATTTAACCTTACCCTGAGCAGTTTTAACATTCTGTTGAGTATTTTCTTGAACCAGTTTTCTTTTTCTATTATTACGATTATTCCTTTTTCTATTCTGATTATTGTTGCTGTTCTCTTTATTACTCAGGTCGTTTTTTAGATTCTCGTTCTCTTTTGTCACATTATTTACAGACTCTTCTTTAGAACCCTTAATTGTACGATTCTTATTCCCTTTACGCTGTTTATTCCCGGATCTTGCAGATTTCTCCACTTTTTCTCTCTTATCATTAGCACCCGGTTTAGTTGAAGACCTACTTTTTGATGAATTTCTCTTTGTACCTTTTTGCTTTCTGAACTCTTCAGGATTATATTCAGGTGTTTCACCAAGTTCACTTGGTACAGGTATTCTATATATCTTTTTCTGAAGGAACTGTTCTATCTTCTCCAACAGATGCTGATCTTCCGGTGAAACAAAAGTTATTGCCATTCCTGAATCACCTGCACGTGCAGTTCTCCCTATTCTATGCACATAATCCTCCACATCGTAAGGTACATCAAAATTTATTACAAGGGTAATATCATCAATATCAATGCCTCGTGAAACAATATCAGTGGCTACTAAAATATCAATTCTTTCATTTTTAAACTCACGCATGACATGCTCACGCTGTGACTGATCCAGATCGGAATGCATCTCACCTACAGAAAGGTCCATCTTCTGAAGTGTTTTAGCAATCTCTTTTACCTTCTGTTTTTTTCCAGAGAAAAGTATAACCTTGTGAGGCTTTTTATTTTTGAAAAGGAGTTTAAGAATCTCCATTTTCTGTGACTCATAACAGATGTAAGACGACTGAATAATTGATTCAGGTGGTTTTGCTACAGATATAGTTATCTCTTCAGGATTTCTAAGAATTGTTTTTGCCATCTGTTGGATTTTAGGTGGCATGGTTGCTGAAAACATTACAGTCTGCCTATCTTTTGGAAGCAGCTTCACTATCTTCATGATATCATCATAGAATCCCATATCCAGCATCCTGTCAGCCTCATCAAGGATGAAATATTTAACTCCTGAGAAATCGATATTATAAAGATTTATGTGTGATAATAACCTTCCCGGAGTTGAAATCACCACATCTGCCCCATTTAAAAGTCCTTTTTTCTGAACATCCCATGCCTCACCATCATTACCACCATAAACCGCAACCGAAGAAAATGGAGTATAATAAGAAAAACCTTCCATCATCTGGTCGATCTGTTGAGCCAGCTCTCTCGTTGGAGCCATAATAATTGCATTTACCTTATTTTGATCATGATCATCTGTTTGCAGATTATTTAAAAGTGGAAGCAAAAATGCAGCAGTCTTGCCCGTTCCTGTTTGTGCACAGGCTATAACATCCTTTTTCTTGAGCAGGATAGGAATTGCCTGTTCCTGAATAGGAGTAGTTTCTTTAAAATTCATTGCATCCAATCCTTCTAAAAGAGAATCTGTTAAGGGAAGTTCGGTAAATAGCATATGATAGTTTATTGTTAGAGTAGAATATATGTTTGAGGTATGTATAAAAGTACTTTACAACACTCAGTTTATACAAAGATACAACGAAATATTGATTTTTTTAAATTGAATAAAAATATTCCTGATTTTGTCTTTTTTATTAAGAGAATTAATCATATCTTTGCACTCGATTTTTAGGAGAGATGGCAGAGTGGTCGATTGCGGCGGTCTTGAAAACCGTTGAAGTGCGAGCTTCCGGGGGTTCGAATCCCTCTCTCTCCGCTGAACTAACCGGACAAAACCGGACAGTAAGCAGACAAGTCCCACAAATTCAATGATTTGTGGGACTTTTTTCATCCCCTTGTGTCTGCCTTAAAGTACACCTTTTCGCCCCTGAAAGACAAAGTTCGTAACCTAACTTGTACCCCCGACAAACAAAAGCGGAAAGGGGGTACAGATTGTCCGAAATTGGCGAAGTCCTGTCGCTATTTGGCTTGCCTGCATAGAACTCATTTTAAGAGATTTACAATAGTTTTGCAACTTAAAGAAGTGAGTTATGAAATCAACATTCAACATTTGCTTTTACGCAAAGAAAGACAAGCAGAAAGCCAACGGTGCGTACCCCATTTTCGCCCGTATCACAGTGGACGGTGTGGCGAGCCGTTTTAATACCAAGCTGGACGTGCTGCCCTCTATTTGGGACGGTAAAATGGGCAAGGCTACCGGACGTACTTCGGAAGCCAGCCGCATAAACCGTATGCTGGATGATATAAACGCATCTTTGAACACCATTTACCACGAAATGCAGCGGCGTGACAACTACGTGACCGCCGAGAAAGTGAAGAACGAGTTTTTGGGGCATAGCGAGAGCCACGAAACTATCCTTATCCTGTTCCAAAAGCACAATGACGATGTGAAGCAGCTTGTGGGTATATCCAAGACGATAGCGACCTACCGCAAGTATGAAGTCACCCGCCGACACCTTGCCGAGTTCATTCAAAGCAAGTACAACGTATCGGACATATCCATAAAGGAGATAACGCCGATGTTCATTACCGATTTTGAATTGTACTTGCGTACAGCTTGCAAATGCGGCTACAACACTACCGCCAAGTTCATGCAGTTCTTCAAGCGCATCATCATCATAGCCCGTAACAACGGCATATTGGTAAACGACCCGTTCGCCAGTTATAAAATCCGGCTGGAGAAAGTGGATAGGGGCTACTTGACGGAGGACGAGATAAAAATCATCCTCAAAAAGAAAATGGTTTCCGAACGGCTGGAACACGTCAGGGACTTGTTCATCTTTGCCTGCTTCACCGGACTTGCCTACATAGATGTAGCCGGGCTTACACAAGACAATATCCGCAAATCCTTTGACGGCAACCTTTGGATAATGACAAAGCGGCAAAAGACCAATACGGACGTGAATGTTCCCTTGCTGGATATTCCCAAGATGATTTTGAAGAAGTACAAGGGCAAATTGCCGAACGGTAAGATACTTCCCATTATCAGCAATCAGAAGCTGAATGCGTACTTGAAAGAGATTGCCGATGTATGCGGGATTAAAAAGAACTTGACATTTCACCTCGCAAGGCATACTTTCGCCACGACCACCACGCTTTCAAAAGGCGTACCCATTGAAACGGTCAGCAAGATGCTGGGACACACGAACATTGAAACGACCCAAATTTACGCCCGCATAACTAACAGTAAGATAGGCAGCGATATGCAAGGACTTGACAAGAAGTTTGTCGGCATCGAAAAGATTTACAAGGAAGTAGCCATGTAATCTTGATTATTGGGAACTGGTCACAAATTGTGACCAGTCCTTACTATTGTTCCAACATTACTTAATCCCCTAAAATATACAATTATGGATTTACAGATTATCCAAAACAAGATTTTTGAAGTCAGAGGTTGCCGGGTGATGCTCGATTATCATTTGGCAGAACTCTATCAAGTGGAAACACGAGCCTTGAAGCAGGCGGTCAAACGCAATATCGAGCGTTTCCCCGGTGATTTTATGTTTGTTCTCACCAAAGAGGAAGCTAACTTATTGTTATCCATAGGGGTATCACAAAATGTGATACCTCCTGATTATAACTTCGGTGTAGCCATGCCTATGGCTTTCACGGAACAGGGCGTAGCCATGCTGTCCTCTGTTCTCCGCTCCAAAGTAGCCATAGAGGTAAACATTTCAATTATGCGGGCTTTCGTCCTCATGCGCCAAATGGTAATCGGTTACGAGGAACTGTTAAAGCGTATCGAGGAACTGGAGGTAAGCACCGATGCGCAGTTCAATGAACTGTACCAAGCCCTTACCCAGCTTCTAAGTCAGTCGCAGCAGCAAAAAGAACGCCGTCCGATAGGTTTTGTTACCTATGAGCGTTCAGGTGACAAATAGGTAACGATTTCGGTAACGAAATCCCACTTAACAACCTATATCCCGGTGTTGTACATTCTTCCATCTTGCGGGCAGTCCGGCGACTACCCGCATTTTTCATATCCTTTTCCAACTGGCACATTCCCCGGAACGCCATCCGTGCGTGGCATGGCTGACTGTATTCCGTGAAAAGAGCCGTTGGAAACCCGCACAAGCGTTTTGCAAGCAAGCTCACAACACCCTTGCCTTTCCCGCCCACATGGAGTTTTCCCTAAAAGATGAAAGAGAACAGGCACTTTTC